>JANLTS010000506.1:0-14479 GCA_031363045.1 Hyphomicrobiales bacterium | reverse complement strand
GAACTGCCGCGATTATAGACGACCTCGGCGAATGCACCGCTGGCCGTCATCACCAGCATGGTGGTTCCGACAAGCCAAGATTTCAGTCCGGTCTGGATAGTCATGAAATGCTCCCTGTTTATTCCTACAGACATTTTACAGCGCAGGTGTCCGCCGCGCTTGAGCGTCAGACTAGCATCCCGGTCTGGACTTGTCGCGGTGAGCGTCAGCGTCAGCCCACAGGCGAATTTTCACGTGCCGGACGATTTCAGCCAACGCGCCAGTGATGGCACCAACAGCAGGCAGAGCATGGCCGCCAGCAGCAGCATGACGGTGAGGATGCCGCCCAGTTCGGCCACCGCCGCGTGCGAGGAAATGGCGAGCGGCGCCACCGCTCCGGCCAGCACGATCAGCGGCAACAAGGCGGTTCTGATCGCTGCGCCTTGCGACAGGCCGCCGGGCGGCCTGCTCACCAGGTGTTGGGCGGCGATCATGCCGGAACAGGCGAGAATGGCCGCCACGGCGCTGGCGGCCGCCAGCATGGCCATATTGAAACTCAGGTCGAGCATGGTGGTAATGGCGGCAGTCAACGTCACGAAGGCTGCAACCGGCACCAGTGACACGACCCATCCCGTCAGACTGCGAAGTGCGGCCAGCACCAGAATGGCCGCACCAACGGCGGCGGCGGCAAGCGCCAACAGGGTTTCATGATGGATGATCTCGTTGCGGGCAAGTGCGGCCACGGGTTCGCCCGCCGCAGCCGGAAATGCCCGGCGCAGGGTGGCTCCAAATGTCAGGAAGCCGGTTTCGGGCTTCGGCATCACTTCGATTCGCCACAGCCCATCGGCTGACACAAAACGCCGCAGCAATGCCGGGTCGAGGTCTTCGAGGCGCGGTGACGGCGTCGTCGCCAGCCGCGTTGCCATGCGCGAGAGATTGCCAAGCCCGCCGAACAGCGACTGCTGGAGGTCGAGCACGCGCGCCGGTGTCGGCGCCAGGCTATCGGCATAGAGGCTGACCGCCCGGCGCAACCGCAACGCGGCATCGCGCAATTCGGCGGAGGTGGCGGGGCCGGTCGCAATGGCAGTGAGCTGGCGTTCAAGTTCAACAAAGCTATTTCGCATGGCCTCGTCTTCCGGCGGATCGCCGGCCAGTGGCTCGATTGATACGAAGCCCTCGAGGCGGCGCAATTGGGCGAGCTTCTGTTCCACGTCGGCCGGCATGAATTGGCCGATGGTGCGGACGGCACCGACCTCGGGCAGCCGCGTCAACACCGCAACAACGTCCTGCACCTGGCCAGGTGGCACAATGATGTGGATGGCACCGCGCGCATCGGGTGTTCCGAGCAATGGCCCGGGACGCGACGCCAGCTGCCGCTCGCCAAAGCGCACGCCGGGCAGGAATACGGCGCTGAATACGGCGGCAGCCAGAACGACCATCGCCAGGATATCGAACGCATTGCGGGCATGATGCGAGCTTTCACCGCTCAATGCCTCATCAAGCCAGTGCGGCTCGGCAATCGGGTCGGCGCGTTCCAGCAAGGCCAGTGCTGCCGGCAACAGTGTCAGCGCCGTTAGCCAGGCGGTTGCAGCGCCAACAATGGCAATCATGCTGAAGTGGCTGAGCGAGGGCAGCTGCCGCACCATCCAAGAAACCCAGAATGCGCAGAACAGAAATGTGAAGGCCGAGACCAGGCCACCCCGGCGCTGCGCCGTCAGCATGATGGACTGCAAAGGCGATGTCCCACGGGCGCGCGATTGCACGTGTGAAATGACAATCACGATGCCCGATACCAACGCAGGCGCCAGCACCGCCACCGCAAAGGCCCAGGTGGCGCCATCCAGCGGTCTGCCAATGGCGGCAGCCGTTGCAGCCGCCACAGCCAGGGTGACGGCGCCACACAGTCCAATCGCGATATTGAGGCGGAAGGAACCGAGACCGGCACCGAGCAAGGTCAGCGTCACAAAGGCCGAGAGACCGGCCGGCACGACGAAATCGCGCACCGGGTTTGACGCTTCAGCCAGGGCGCGGCGCGGCCACAACCAGTTCACGCCCTGCATGCCGTCGGAGGATTGCGCCGCGAATTGCGCTGCCTGCCGCTCCAATCCGGCCTTGGGGCTGGCCATCACAAACCAGCGCTGGCTGCGGCTTTCACCACCGAGACCGGCGAGTGCCGGCCAGTTGATGGGCCTTGGGTTGCCGCGCACCTCGCCCTCGATGGTGCCAGCCGCGGCAAACAGCATGGCTTCGAGTCCCGGCGGCGAACGGCCCTGCTCGACGGCGCGGCCGATCTCCGCCACCAGTCTCGCCAACCCAAGAATGTCGGGCGCGGCGGCCAGCGCCTGATAGAGCGGCTGCATTTGCAGCACCGCGTCGATCCGCACCTGGACGTCAGCCAAATCGCGAAACAGCAGTGCATTGGCATCATAGAAAGGGCCCGTGCCGGGAACGAATGCGCTGTCGAACAAATCTGTCCGTTGCAGCAACGAGGCAGCAACGGCCAGCGCCTGGTTTCGCGCCGTTTCAGCATCACGGCTTTCGACGATTGCCAGGAAGGAGTTTTCGATCGCCGGGAAACGGTTCTCAAGTTCGGACTGCACCGCCAGCGTCTGCTCGTCCAGCGTAACGCTCGGCCCCGCATCCGGATCAATTTTCAGAAGCACCGCGGCGGCGGCACCGCAAGCCACCATCACCAGCAGATAGATCACCATCATGGCATAGCGGTTTTCGACCGAGAACCGGGCAATCTTCGCAAAGCCATTGGGCCGCAGCCGTTGCCGCGCCGGGCGGCCTCGCTGCGACTTGCCGCTCCAATGGGGCTGCTCCCAATCCATCTTGCTGTTCTGATCCTTGTTCCATGCCACCGGGTCTTGCAGATTCGGCGGTCCGTCCGCATCATAGGCAAGAATTCACTTAAGGAAAGCAGGGCGCGACATGGCGAAGACCGGAGCAAGGAACGCAAGCTGGGGAACGGAGACAGTGGCTGTCCATGCCGGTGAATTCGTTGACCCGGTGACCAGGGCCTCATCGCCAAACCTGGTGATGTCCTCTACCTTCGCACCCGAACATGCGACCGGATTCTCGGCGCGCGACGAACAGGGCTATGACGGCTATGTCTATGGCCGTGTCTCGAGCCCGACGGTGAAGCAGCTTGAGGACAAGCTCGCTGCACTTGAGAGTGCCGAGGCGGCGCTGGCCTTTGCATCAGGCGTGGCAGCCGCCCATGCGCTGATCTGCGGCAGGTTGAGCAGTGGTGACCACATGATCGTGCCGGATGCTAACTATGTTGGCATCGCCGAACTCACCCGCGACACGCTGCCGCGCTTCGGCATCGAGGCGTCATTTGTCGATATCGCGAACCCACAGGAGGTCGCGGCGGCCATCCGTCCCAACACGAAAATGCTGTGGCTTGAATCGCCCGCCAACCCGACGATGAAACTCTGCGACATCGCCCTGCTGGCCAAGCTGGCACACGACAAAGGGATTCGCGATGTGGCAGTCGATTCGACCTATGCGACGCCCATTGCCACGCAGCCCTTGGCGCTTGGTGCCGATTTCGTGGTGCATTCGCTGACCAAATATCTCTGTGGCCACGGCGACGCCATGGGCGGCGCCGTCATCGGCCGTAAAGCCGTTCTGGCAGCACTCAACCTCGAGGCGTCGGTGCATTTCGGCGGCATTCTCTCGCCCTTCAATGCCTGGCTCATCCTGCGCGGTATCGCCACCCTGCCGATCCGCATGCGGGCGCATGAACACGCGGCGATGAAGGTTGCCGAATTTCTCGAAGGCCACGCACAGGTCTCGCGCATCTTCTATCCGGGGCTCGCGTCGCACCCACAGCATGAGTTGGCCCGGCGGCAGATGAAGAACTTCTCCGGCATGATGACGTTCCAGACCAAACAACCGGGCCCTGATATTGCGGCCCGCATGGTGAAGGAACTTGAGATCATTCACTATGCCGTTTCGCTTGGCCATCACCGCAGCCTTATCTATTGGATCGGCACCGACGACATCCAGGGCTCGACCTTCCATCACAATCCCGAACAGCTCCGCCGGTACCGCGACTATGCGGGCGACGGCGTGTTCCGCCTGTCGGTCGGCATCGAGAGCCCGGACGATCTCATCGCCGATCTGGCACGGGTGCTGAGCTAAGAGATCGACGGATCGGCCTTGGTCACGGAATTAGCCTTGTGGCGCTTGTAGGACCGGATGCTGACGGGGATTAGCACCAGATAAATGATCGCCACAACGGTAAGGAATTCCCATGGAAAGGCAATCAGCATGATGGCCGAGAAGGAACCAAGTCCCAGCACCGGCAACACCAACTCACGGGGAATCCGGCTTCCCGTGTTCTTGCCGGAAAATGTCGGAATGCGGCTCACCATGAGCAGTGCCACCAGCACAACATAGGGGCCAATGAGCAGCGCGAAACCATGGCCGTCATCGACGAAACCAAGGAAGCTCAAGTAGAATGGCAAGAGCACAAGGCCAGCACCTGCCGGTGCCGGGGCTCCGGTAAAGAACAAGTTGGACCATTGCGGCTTATCTGGCTCATCAAGTGCCACATTGAAACGCGCCAGCCTGAGGGCACAACAGATGGCGTAGATCAAGGCGATCACCCAGCCTGCGGTGCGCAGCGAGTTCAGCGACCAGATGTAGAGCAGCAAGGCCGGCGCCACGCCAAAATTCACGAAGTCGGTGAGTGAATCCAGCTCGGCACCGAAGCGCGATGTGCCTTTCAGGAAGCGCGCCAGCCGTCCGTCCAATGCATCGAGGACGACAGCCACCATGATACAGGCAATCGCCAACTCGAATCGGCCTTCGATGCCAAGGCGAATGGCGGTGATACCGCTGCACAGCGCCAGAAGCGTTATGAGGTTGGGCAGAAGATAGCGCACCGGCACCATGGCAAAGCGGCGCTGCGGATCGGAGGCCGCCTCTGTACGTTCGAGGTCTTGGTCATCAGGTTCGGTCATCAGCTTGTCCGGCCTGTACGTTCGGTTTCTGACGACTCAAGATCGGCCAGTACGGTTTCGCCCGCCACCGCGCGCTGGCCGATGCAAACCATGGCCTTGACGCCCTTGGGCAGGAAGACATCGACCCGGCTGCCAAAGCGGATCAACCCGAAGCGCTGGCCTGCCCGCAGATGCTCACCCTCGCTCACGAATTTCACGATGCGGCGGGCCACGAGTCCGGCGATCTGCACCACGCCGATGCGCTGGCCGTTGGTGCGTTCCAGCGTCAGCGCCTGGCGCTCGTTGTCGAGTGAGGCCTTGTCGAGATCGGCGTTGAGAAACAAGCCCGGCACATAAGCGATGCGGGTAATCGAGGCATCGAGCGGCGAGCGGTTCACGTGGACATCGAAGACATTCATGAACACCGAAATGCGGGTGACCGGCTCACGCGGCAGGTCGAGTTCAACGGGCGGGATCACATCCTCGATGGCGCTGATGCGGCCATCGGCGGGGGATATCACCAGACCATCTCGCAGCGGTGTCACGCGCTCTGGGTCGCGAAAGAAAAACGTGCACCAGAGTGTGAGGATAACACCGATCCAGGCCAGCGGGCCGAGGTGCAGCCAGAACAGCGCAATCGTCACAGCGGCAAAAATGGCAATGAAGCGATAGCCTTCACGGTGAATGGGAACGGCAATCGAGGAGATGCTATTGATGATCGACATGGCCGTCATCTAGCGGCTTCACCGCCATTTGAAAAGCACTTCGGGCCCAGGGGGGCGTTCCACCTCCCCCACGGGCCCGAAATCAGGTGCTGCAGGTACTAGCGCATCGGACGAGCAAGTGAACCACTTGCGAGAGAAAAGATGCGCCAGATTCAAAGTGCTAGGGCAACTTATCGGCGGCCAACTGGCCGCCGGTTGCACTAGTGGCGGAGCGTCGAGCCTTGAAAGGCCGGGCGCGCTGCCAGGAAGTTCATGTCGAAATCCAATTCATTGTCCATCGGCGGTGCTGCCTCGAAGGCCGGAACCGCGGTGGGCAATGCCATGGTCTTCACCGCCGTACCGGTGCTGTTCACACAGAACACGCCGTTGCTCAGCTCCACCACGTCGATGCGGACACCGACGACGGAGTCGGCGCCCTGGGCTGTGGCCTGTTCGACCATCGCCTTGTGCGCCAGTTCCTTGGCTTCGTGCAGGCCGGCGTCCATTTCCTTGACACCGGTCACTTCGAAGTTGCGGATGCCGCCGAAGCTGCTCTTCACCACACGGCGCGACCAGAGGTGCGTGCCGCGCACCACACCGACGGTTTCCTGCGTAATGCGGCCGGCGATGGCTTCCATTGTCGTCACGATCATTTGACTCTCCCCAATCCCTTGGTTGTGCGGCCGGCTTTCCACCTCCGGCGCGCGGGTTGTCCCTGTACCGGCGTGATCCGCTTTCGGGACCTTACCGGCTCCACGGCTTCTAACCCGTGGCATGAGCTCAACATGGGGGAGAGTTCTAAACGAAATACAATCAGCGGCGAATTTGTGTCGAATTATCAGCGATTAAGGCTTGAATTCGAGCTTCAAGCTTAACGCCGGGATTCCGATCAAGGTGTGTAACTGGTTACCAGTTTGGTATTCACCTGGTCGATCTCATCGACAACATCGGCATCTTCGACTTCGGCCTTCATCAGCTTGGATCGCGCTTCGTCAGCCTGGCGCTGACGGTTCCAAAGGGCAGCGTAAAGCCCCTTGCGCTTCTTCAGCAACATGTCGTGCGTGCCGCGCTCGGCCACCTGGCCCTTGTCGAGAACGATGATCTCGTCAGCATCGACAACGGTGGACAGGCGGTGGGCGATGACCAGCGTCGTGCGGTTCTCCGACACTTTTTTCAACGCAGCCTGAATCTGGTGTTCGGTGAAACTGTCGAGTGCCGACGTCGCCTCATCGAGGATCAGGATCGGCGGGCCTTTCAGGATGGTGCGGGCAATCGACACCCGCTGCTTCTCGCCACCCGACAGCTTGAGGCCGCGTTCACCCACCATGGCGTCATAGCCCTTGGGCAAGCTGGTGATGAAGTCATGGATCTGCGCCATCTTTGCAGCCGCCTCGACCTCGGCATCGATGGCGTCGGGCCTGCCATAGCGGATGTTGTAGCGGATGGTATCGTTGAACAGCACGGTGTCCTGCGGCACCATGCCGATGGCAGCGCGCAGCGACGTCTGGGTCACGTCGGAAATGTCCTGACCGTCGATCAGGATGCGGCCACTGCTGATGTCATAGAAGCGATACAGCAGCCGCGAGATTGTCGACTTGCCAGCACCCGATGCGCCGACAATGGCCACCGTCTTACCAGGCGGTACGCGCAACGAGAGGTTTCTCAGGATCGGCCGCTCGACATCATAGGCAAAGTTGACATTTTCGAAGATAACTTCGGCATCACGCACCGCCAATGCAGTGGCGCCCGGCTTGTCGGCGATCTCGGCATTGACGTCCAGCAGCGTGAACAGTTGCTCGACATCGATCAGCCCCTGTTTGATTTCGCGGTAGGACGAGCCGATGAAATTCAACGGCATGTAGAGCTGGATCATCAGGGCATTGACCATGACGAAATCGCCAACCGTGCCGTTGCCAGCGCGCACCGAAAGCGCTGACATCACCATGATGACGGTCATGCCAATGGCATAGATGATGGCCTGGCCGGCGTTCAGGACAGCGAGTGACACCCAGGTCTTGACGGCGGCCTTCTCATAGGTCTCCATCGAGCGGGCATAACGCTTGGCCTCGTGCTCCTCATTGCCGAAGTATTTCACCGTCTCGAAATTTAGCAAGCTGTCGACGGCCTTGGTATTGGCCTCGGTGTCGGCAGCGTTCATGTCGCGGCGGATGCTGATGCGCCATTCGGTGGCAGCATAGGTGTACCAGATATAGGCAACCACCGTCAGCAGGATCACCCCGGCATAGGTCCAGCCGAAAGACCAGGCCAGCACGCCTGCCACCAACGCGATTTCGAGAATCGTCGGAATGGTATTGAACAAGGCAAAGCGCAGCACCGTGTCGATGCCCATCGTGCCGCGCGAAACGATGCGCGACAGTCCGCCGGTGCGGCGTTCAAGATGGAACTTGAGCGACAGGGCATGCAGGTGGCGGAAGGTTTTCACCGCCAGTTTGCGTACCGCCTGCTGGCTCACGCGGGCAAACACCGCATCACGCAATTGCGCCAGTACCACCATCATGATGCGGCCCATGCCATAGGCCAGCACCATGAAGAGCATGACCGATACCGCCACGGCGATGGCGGAGCCACCCACTGTCAAAGCGTCGGTCGCATACTTGAAACTATAGGGCGTGGCGACGGTAACGATCTTCGACAGCACCAGTGCCACAAGCGCGAAAACAACCCGGGCCTTAAGGCCGGGGTAGCCTGCTGGCCACAGATAGGGCAGCATGTCGCGGAGAATTGCCCACTGGTTGCCGTCGCCTGGCTGCAAGGCCTTTTCGGCTGGCGTCGTTCTGCGGCTCAAAGTGCCACCTTGGCGATCGTCAAACTATTGGGCACTCGCGGCATACTCCTCGGGCTTCAGCGGTTCGCGCCGGTCCGGGTCGATGATCTCGACCTTCGAGGAGACGTCCGGTGTCATGAAAACCTGGCCCGGGAAAATCATGTCAGGATCGCGGATCTGGTCCTTGTTGGCCTTGTAGAGCAGCGTGTATTTTTCGCCCGACCCATAAAGCACGCGCGAGATGCGCCACAGGTTGTTGCCGGGCTGAATCACCACGCGGCCCTCCTTGGTCGGCAGTGGCGTGGCATCGGTGATCTGCGGATTGACCGTAGTGTTCGCCACTGCGGCCTCGCCTGTCGCCGCAACCTCGGAGTCGGTCTTGGCGGCACCCTGGGTGGTTGCCGGTTCGGCTGGCGTGGCGGCGGCGACCTTGCTCGTCTCCTCGCGGAAGAACGGTACTTCGACGCGGTTGAGCACCTTGCCTGCCGCATCGATACCGTCAACGCGCAGTGAATGCTTGCCGGTGCCAACTGCCGCAGTTCCAGCGAAACTCCAGCGGCCATCGCCAGCGATCACCGCATCGCCGGTGTGAGTGTTGTCGACATAGACACGCGCGGTATTGCCGGCCTGGCCCTGGCCGGAGAAGACAATGTTGCCGGTTGAGTCATAATCAACGGCGTCGATGCTGACTAACTTTGGCGCTGCGTTAGCTGCCGCCGGCTTTTCGACCACCGGTTCAGGTTGAGCCACGTCGGCGGGCTCGGCCGATGCCACGGTGGTTTCGGGTTCGGGCTGCGGCTTTTGCAGAATCTTGGTCGGCTCGTTGGGGCTGACCACGGCGACAAGCGCATCCTGCTTGGCTTCGGCCGGGATGATGACCGCGACGCTCTGTTCGGACTGGACGGCCAACTGGTCGCCCTTGCCCTTGGATTCGATGGTCAGCGCGCCGCTGCCGGCGGGTAGCGGTGCATCGGGAACGACGACAAAGGCGCCGTCGGCATTGGCGACGGCGGTGCCGATGGTCGCGCCATCGAGCTTCAAAACAACGTCCGAACCCGCTTCGGCGGTACCGGCGATCACCGCTTCCCCCGTCTTCTCGACGCGGACAGTATCGAATGCGGGGACGGTTTCCACTGCCGTGGGTGCCGTAGCGGCGGCAGCCGGTGCGGCTGGCTCAGAAACCGGAGCGGTCACTTCAGGCTGCACAGCCGCAGTCTGCTGTTCGACGGCGGGGGCTTCGACGGCCGGGGCCGTCACAGCTGCGGGCTGTTCGGCGGCTGGCTGTGTGGCTGGAACTTCGGCCGTGGCAGGCTGTTCGGTTGCGGGCTGGACAGCCGGAACTTCGGCGGCTGCGGGCGGCTCGACGGCTGCAACGTCAGCCGCTGCGGGTTGTTCTGCAGCGGGTTGAGCCGCCGGAGCCTCTGCGGTGGTCACCGGAGCCTCTGCGGTGGTCACCGGAGGCGTTGCCGTCGCGGGCTGTTCGGCTGCTGGCACCACGGCTGGGGTTGCTTCGGCCGCCGCCGGTGGCTGGGCCGGAGCCTCGACTGCGGGAACAACAGGCGCAGTCGCCGCTTCGGTGCTTGCCACCTGTTGCGGCGGGCTCGTCATCCACTTATCCTTGGTCAGCCCGGCGATCCCCGCCACAGCCGCGACCGCGAGGCCCGTTATCACCACAATCGGATTCTTGTTCATTGTCTTGCCGTTCCCAATTTCAGTTCCGCCTGTGGCGAATGGCCCCTCGCTATGAGGTGCTATGGGCCTTATTAAGGCCCCCGTCACAATTCTGCAAAGATTCGCGAGGGATTTCCGGGTCAAAAACCGGGTTAATTCGTCGCGTTTGCATGCATTCTGGAGAATAAAGCATGAGTCCATCCCGCAAGCTCTGCGTCTATTGCGGTTCCGGCACCGGCCGGAACCCTGCCTATATGGGTGCGGCGCGGGTGCTTGGAAAGGCCATGGCGGAGGCCGAAATCGGTCTCGTCTATGGCGGCGGATCACTCGGCCTGATGGGCGAAGTCGCCCGCGCCGTCCTCGAACATGGCGGCCACGTCACCGGCATCATTCCGGAATTCCTGGCCAACCGCGAGCGCATGTTGACCGAGGTCAACGAACTCGTCGTCACTACCGATATGCATGAGCGCAAGATGACGATGTTCGCAAGGGCCAGCGGTTTCGTCGCCCTGCCGGGCGGCCTCGGCACGCTCGAGGAACTGTCGGAGATTTCCACCTGGGCACAGCTCGGCCAGCATCAAAAGCCGATCATCCTGTGCAACACCGAAGGTTACTGGGATCCGCTGGTCACGCTTCTCGATCACATGCGGGCGGAGAAATTCATCCGCGCCGAACTCGAATTCAACCTCGACGTGGTGAAGACCGCCGAAGAGGTCGTGCCCGCCTTCGAATATCGCCTGAAGGCCACGCCCGAGCGCGTTCCGGAGCATCCGCTCATCACCAAGATGTAGGCTCCGGTCAGACCGGCGCAATATCCTGGCGGCGGTTGCGTTCGTCGCGGATGGTGGCAATCGAGAAGATGCCAAGCCCCAACCAGATGATGACGAAGGACACGAGCTTCAGCGTGTCGAGCGGTTCGCCGAAAATGAACACCGCCGTCAGGAACACCAGCGACGGCGAAATATATTGCAGCAACCCGGCAGTCGAATAGCGGATGCGGCGGATCGATGAGGCAAACAGCATCAGCGAGGCCGCCGTCATCACGCCACAACCGATCAGCATCGATGTATCGAACATTGTTCCACCGAAATGTGCTTGGCCCTTCGACACCAGCCAGGCTTGCGCACCCACCAGCGGCAGCGCCACAATTGCCACCTCGATGAAGAAGCCTTGCGTCGATCCGACGGGGATGGTCTTGCGCAGGAAACCGTAAAGACAGAAAGTGACCGCCAGCATCAGGCCAAGCCACGGGATGTGCCCGAGCGCCACCGTCTGGATCAGCACAGCGATGGAAGCGAACCCAAGCGCGATTTTCTGCGGCGTGGTGAAGCGCTCGCCCAGGAACAAATAGCCCATCACCACGTTCAAGAGCGGGTTGATGAAATAGCCAAGGCTTGATTCGAGCGTACGGCCTTCCTGGATCGACCAGACATAGAAACCCCAGTTGAAGACCACGAGGGCCGACGTCAGCGCCAGGATTGACAGGTTGCGGAGATTGGTCACGGCACGCCAGACCTCGCCCCATTGGCCGAGATAAGTCACCACGAGCCCGGCGATCGGCAGCGACCAGAGGCCCCGGTTCACGGCGATCTCGACGGGCGAGATATGCCGCAGCATTCCGAAATAGATCGCCATGCCGCCCCACACCAGATGGGCCATCACGGCGAGGATCACGCCCTTTTCGGCATTCGTCAGTGTACGGGGCAAAGCTGGCTCATCGGCAAAGGTCATCGCTGCCCTTTAGCCCCCTGCCGCAGTCACCACAAACACGCATCGGACATGGTTACATGCCCGATGCGCATGCCCGCGAAATTAGATGCGGAAGTCGGTCACGTCCAGCATGCCGAGTGTCACGTTCTCGAGGATGATGACGGCACCGCTGTCCATGGTAAAGACGACATTGTTGCCAGTCTGCTCGGCGTGTGTCAGCAGGCTGTCGACGCTGGCAAACTCGAAGTTGGTGAAGTCGAGCCGGTCCTCGCCATTGGTGAAATCCTTCACCGTGTCGGTGTTGCCCTGCAGGCCGAAGATGAAGCGGTCGTTGCCGGCGCCGCCAGTCAGGGTGTCGTCGCCATTGCCGCCCTTCAGGCGGTCATTGCCGTCGCCGGCATTGAGGATGTCGTTGCCTTTTTCACCGCGCAAGCGGTCGTCGCCGCCAAGGCCAGTGATGGTGTCATTGCCCTTGTCGCCGCGGATTTCTTCTGCAAATTCGGTGCCGATGAGCGTGTCGTCACCGTCGGTTCCGCGAATGCGTGGTCTGCCCATGATGTTCTCCTGTAGCTGTGCGTTGCTTGCAGGAGAACTATCGCAGAGTGTTGCCTACAGAGGCCTGACGGCAGCTATCAGCAACTTGTCAGGTTGCCGAAACACCCTCGCGCACCAGCTTGTAGATGATCGAGTCGGAGAGTGCCTGAAACGAAGCATCGACGATGTTGGGCGAAACACCAACCGTGAACCAGCGATTGCCTTTGCCATCGCGGCTTTCGATCAGAACCCTTGTGGTGGCGCCCGTGCCGCCATTGAGGATACGGACCTTGAAATCGACAAGCTCCATGTCGTCGATGAAGCACTGATACTTACCCAAATCCTTTCGCAACGCCACGTCGAGGGCGTTGATCGGGCCGTTGCCTTCCCCGGCATTGAGATAGATCTGGTCGTCGACCTTCACCTTGACGACGGCTTCCGAAATCATCTCCTTGTCGCGCTCCTCGACGATGACGCGGAACGACAGCACGTCGAAATATTTCGGCACGGTGCCGAGCGCCCGCCTGGCCAGCAACTCGAAGGAGGCATCGGCGCCCTCATAGGCATAACCCCGCGACTCGCGCTCCTTCACGTCGCGCAACAAGTCATCGAGGCGTGAATCATCTTTTGGGACGGCCAATCCGATACGCTGCAATTCCGCCAACAAGTTGGATTTCCCGGCCTGATCGGACACCAGCATCTGGCGCCGGTTGCCAACGGTTTCAGGCGGCACATGTTCGTAAGTCTCAGGCTCCTTCATGATCGCCGAAGCGTGGATGCCGGCCTTGGTGGCAAAGGCGCTGCGCCCGACATAGGGCGCCTGTTTGTTGGGCGAGCGGTTGAGCAACTCGTCGAAGGCCCGCGATACGGCGGTGAGTTCGCGCAGGCGCGCCGCATCGACGCCGGTCTCGAAGCGCGTAGCATAATGCGGCTTCAGCACGAGTGTGGGGATGATCGAAGCCAGGTTGGCATTGCCGCAGCGCTCGCCGATGCCATTGAGCGTGCCCTGGATGTGGCGCACACCGGCATCGACGGCAGCCAGTGAATTGGCCACCGCCTGCTCGGTGTCATTATGCGCGTGAATCCCTAAATGTTCGCCGGGAACGTGTTTCGTCACGGTACGGACGATCTCGCCGACTTCGGCCGGCAATGTGCCGCCATTGGTATCGCACAGCACCACCCAGCGGGCGCCTGCCTTGTAGGCCTCGCTGGCGCAAGCCAATGCGTAATCCGGATTGGCCTTGTAGCCATCGAAGAAATGTTCGCAGTCGATCAACACTTCCTTCCCCGCGGCAAGCGCTGCTTCAACTGTCTGGCGGATCGACTCAAGGTTCTCCTCGTTGCTGCACCCCAGCGCCACGCGCACGTGATAGTCCCAGGCCTTGGCAACGAAACAGGCAGCGGGTGCCTTAGCGTTGAGCAGTTGTTGCAGGCCAGAGTCATTCGACACCGACCGCCCCGCCCTCTTGGTCATGCCAAAGGCCGTGAAGGTGGCTTTGGTATTGCGCTGTTCGGCGAAGAGCGCCGTATCGGTCGGATTGCCACCCGGATAGCCGCCCTCGATATAATCGACACCCAGCTGATCGAGCAGCCCCATGACAACGAGCTTGTCCTCCAGCGAAAAATCGACGCCAGGCGTCTGCTGGCCATCGCGCAGCGTCGTGTCGAAGAGATAGAGGCGTTCACGCGTCATGGTTTGTTTCCTGATTCAGCGCATCGAGGATGGCGAGCAGCGTTCCATCCAGCGCCTGATGGATATCGACATTCCAGAACCTGAGGATGTGGAAGCCCTGAGAGGCAAGCCAGGCATCGCGCAAGGCATCGTGTGCCGACTCGGAATGCTGACCGCCGTCAACTTCAATGATCAGGCGTTTCTCGAGGCAAATGAAGTCCACGATATATCGGCCAATTGGAACCTGACGGCGGAACTTGAAGCCTTCGAAACGTTTGGCGCGGAGTGCCGCCCATAACTTCAACTCCTCCTCGGTCATCCGTGTGCGGAGGGCCTTGGCGAAGGAGCGTGTGGACCCATCACCCTCTCCCGCCGCGCTGCGCGCGTCGACCTCCCCCGTCAAGGGGGAGGTAGGAAGCCGGCGCGGCAGGCTCTTGCCACCACCCGCATACTCTTTCTCATTTTCATT
>JANLTS010000431.1:0-3352 GCA_031363045.1 Hyphomicrobiales bacterium | reverse complement strand
CAAGGCCGACGAGCTTGCGGCGCGGATGTTCCTTGCGCTCGATCAGCGCCTGCTTGCCGATGAAATCGTCTGACTTCGATTTGAGCGGCACGGTGAAACCGATGCCCGCTTCGAACGGATCGGTTTCCGAGTCGAATTCGGAATGGGCGAAGATCAACCCCGCCTCGATGCGCACCATGTCGAGGGCTTCGAGGCCCATCGGCTTGATGCCATGCTTCTGTCCGGCCTCCCACACGGCGTCGAACACTGCTGTTGCATCCTTCGGGTGGCAGAAGATTTCATATCCCAACTCGCCGGTATAGCCGGTGCGCGACACGACGAGTGGCGGACCCTCGAAATGGCCGATGCGGCCGACCGCAAAGCGGAACCATTCAAGCTCACCGATTGCTGGTTGTGCGGGCGCCGTCCAGATGATCTCCTTCATCAGCTCGCGGCTGTTGGGGCCTTGCACAGCGATGTTGTGGAGCTGATCCGTGGACGAACGGACCCAGGCCTTGTATCCCATCTTCTCGGCCTGTTCGCGAAGCCAGATGCCGGAATAATCATCGCCGCCGATCCAGCGGAAATTATTTTGGCCGAGGCGGAACACCGTTCCATCGTCGATCATGCCGCCGTTCTCATAACACATGGCGGAATAGACCACCTGGCCCACCGAAAGCTTGCGGATGTCGCGTGTCAGGCAATGTTGTAGCAGAGCTTCGGCGTCAGGGCCCGTCACTTCGAATTTTCGCAAAGGCGAGAGGTCTAGCACCACGCACTTCTCGCGGGCAGCCCAATATTCCTCGATTGGCCCGTCATTGTTGAAGCGGTTGGGCAGCCAGTAGCCGCGATACTCGGTGTAGTTCCGGGTCAGCGCCGAGAAGCGGGGATGGAACGCGGTTTCGCGCGTCAATTGAACGTCGGCATCAGGTGTCATGCGATAGGCCACTGCTCTGGAGAATTTATGGGTTGCGGCATAGGTGCGGACATGAATGTCTGTGGGGTTCCAGCCATTGCCGGGGGTGATGTCATCGGGGCACGATGACGTGACGCAGACGAGATCGGTCAGTGCACGGACCATCACATAGTCGCCGGCCCGCGACCAGGCTTCATCCGAGACGATGGCGTTGGCGTGGTCCATGCGCGTGTTGTAGAAAAAATTCAACGCCTCCCAGCCGCGCCGCTTGGCGATGCCGTAAGGGTCGAGCGCGAAGTTGAAATTATCGGAGCAATTGACGTGGCCGGGATAACCGGCGTCGTCGTAAAAGCGCGAATTGCAAGCGGTGGCGAACGCATCGTGACGTCCGCAGGTGTCCTGGATCACCTCCACCATCGGCTCGAAATCGAATCCGAAGGCCTTGGAGGGAAGGCCCGGCGTGGGATAGGCGCGCCCCGTCAGCGTCCGCGTCACCGTGGCATCAAGCGCGTTCTCCAGCCCCGTGTCGAGCTTTCGTGCCGAGAAACACTGAAAGTCCGTCATCTGGCGGCCCGAGACATCGATAATCTGGATGTATTCGCCGGCCTTCACCTCAAAAGCGCGCGCCGTGGCGGCCCGAATTCGGATGTCCTGCAGCGGGTCGGCCAGCGGTTCCGGCAGATCGCTCAAGTGCGACTTGGCGCGCGGCCTGGCGCGCTGGATCAACAGTTCGATATCGGTGGCCGTGTCCTGCGATTGCGGCGGCATATCGGATGCCGGTGCAGCAACGATCAACACGCCACTTTGCCTGGCCACAAACGCAGCTTTGGATTTGGGCGCGCTGGCCGGTCCAAACAGGCCAAGGCTGCGGGCCTGGCCCAAATCGATGTTGCGGCGGCGCAAGGCGGTAAGCGTTCGTGCCGCACCTTCGCTGGCGTGCTGCAACATCACCTTGAAGCCTTCTGCCGTGCCATCTGCTATCGCGTCGAGGCCACCAAGGTCGAAGCGGCCTTGAGCATCGCAGAACAGCACTTCACAAGCCTGGCCACCCTCAACGTCGATCAGTGTGATCCGGTCACCGGCCTCCACCTCGATCACGATGGAACCACCGCCCTTGACCGGATAGCGCTCGGTATTGACGGGCAGGCTGCGCAGTCCCGGCCTCAGGATGCGGCTAGGCGCGGGTGTGGTGTTGCGTTGCAGGAGCTTCAGCATTGGGTCTCGCAAGTTGTCGCCAGAATTGCCGGAAAGGCAGGTAAACGGCCATTCCGGAACGGCATTTCAGCGAATATGTCATAGTTTCACTTGACCGTCGATATAACACCATTAAAAAATATTTCCTGGGGTTGGTGGGGGGACGAGCGCGCTTGAGTCGCTTTCGTAGCCTTGTGCCCTGAGTTTGCATCGGTGTGACAGGTCCCGGAGAGGGCTATTCGCCGATGACAATGGGAACTGGGATCAACGGAGGAAATACGAATGTCAACTCAAACGGGCTCGGGCGAACTCGTCCGCGCATTGGACTGGAAAGGTGCCTTCTGGGTTGCGGCTGGCGTGCCGCCCCTGGTGCTGTTCTCGATCGGCGGCATCGCCGGCACCACCGGCAAGCTTGCCTTCCTGGTCTGGATCATCTCGATGATCATGGGATTCCTGCAATCCTTCACCTATGCCGAAATGGCCGGCATGTTCGGCAACAAGGCGGGCGGAGCCTCCGTATACGGAGCAACCGCTTGGCTGCGCTATTCGAAATTCATCGCGCCTTTGTCGGTGTGGTGCAACTGGTTCGCCTGGAGTCCGGTCCTCTCGCTCGGCTGCGCGATTGCGGCAGGCTATATACTGAACGCGCTCTTCCCCATACCGGCGGCTGACTCGCAGGCCGTGCTGGATTGGATTGCGGCCAACGCTGCCAACTACACCGAAACCACCAAGTCGGTCGTCGATTACATCGCAGCCAACGCGGGCACAGCGCCTGCCGACGCGATCAAGGCGGTGGCGGCAACCGATGCCGTCAGTGCCCTCACGCCGGCACTCCGCACCTGGGAGGCCTTCAATATTCCGGTGCCCGGCCTCGGCGGCCTGCACTTCAACTCGACTTTCGTCATCGGCGCCATCCTGATGTTGATCATGTTCGCCATTCAGCATCGCGGTATCGCTTCGACGGCCAGCGCCCAGAAGGTGCTTGCCATCGTCGTGCTGGTGCCGCTGCTGCTGGTGGGCCTCGTGCCGATTTTGACCGGCGCCATCGACAGCGCCAACGTCACCGGCCTCGTTCCGCCGACTGCTGGCTATTCCGGCGTCGATGGTACCTGGTCGCTGGGTGGCTGGACGCTGTTCCTCGGGGGGCTCTACATCGCCGCCTGGTCGACCTACGGCTTCGAAACAGCTGTTTGTTACACCCGCGAACTGAAGAACCCCAAGACTGACACCTTCAAAGCGATCTTCTACTCAGGCCTGCTCTGC
>JANLTS010000399.1:0-9195 GCA_031363045.1 Hyphomicrobiales bacterium | reverse complement strand
AGTGGGAACAGGTGCGCGACATTCTCGATGTGTGGTTCGACTCCGGTTCGACGCACGCTTTCGTGCTCGAACAACGCCCCGACTTGAAGTGGCCGGCCGACATTTATCTCGAAGGCTCCGACCAGCATCGCGGTTGGTTTCATTCCTCGCTGCTGGAAGCTTGCGGCACACGTGGGCGCGCGCCCTATGATGCGGTGCTGACCCACGGCTTTGTCGTCGCCGAGGATGGCCGCAAGATGTCGAAGTCGCTTGGCAACATCGTCACCCCGCAAGAGGTGATCAAGCAATCGGGCGCCGACATCCTGCGCCTCTGGGTGGCCTCAGCTGATTACGCCGAGGACTTGCGCCTTGGGCCGGAGATTCTGAAAACCAACATCGAGTCCTATCGCAAGCTGCGCAACACCATGCGCTACATTCTCGGTGCGGTGGAAGGTCTGCACGACTGGGAGTTTGTTCAGGCCAAGGACATGCCGGAGCTTGACCGCTACATCCTGCATCGCCTGCATGAGCTTGAAGGCCAGGTGCGGCAGGCTTACGAGGTTTTCGATTACAAGCGGCTGTTTGCGCTGCTGTCGAATTTCATGACGGTTGATCTCTCGGCCTTCTATTTCGATATCCGCAAGGACTCGCTTTACTGCGACAAGTGGTCGGAGTTGCGCCGCCGTTCTTGCCGCACGGTGCTGGACCAACTGTTCCATTGCCTCACAACCTGGTGGGCGCCGGTGCTGGCTTTCACCATGGAAGAAGTCTGGCTGACGCGCTTCCCCGGCGACGGCTCGTCCGTTCACCTGATGCAATTTGCCCGCTGCCCGAATGAATGGGCGGCCCCTGAGCTTGCCGCCAAATGGGACCGGGTGCGCGACGTGCGCTCGGTCATCACCGGGGCGCTTGAAATCGAGCGCCAGGTGAAGAAGACCATCGGTTCGGCGCTGGAAGCGGCTCCAGACGTCTATGTCTCAGGCGCCGATCTGCTGGCGGCACTCGTCGGCGTTGACCTCGCCGAAATCTCGATCACCTCGGGTGCGGCACTGATCGCTGGCGAAGGCCCCGCCGATGCCTTCCGCCTCGACAGTGTCAAGGGTGTTGCCGTGGTGTTCAAACCGGCCGAGGGCCTGAAATGCGCGCGGTCATGGAAGATTTCGAAGGACATCGGCGCAGACTTGGACTTCCCCGACATCACCCCGCGTGATGCCGACGCCGTGCGCGAATGGCAGAACCGCTTCGGCAAGACGGTGTGATGGGCCGCAAACTCTGGAGCCCGCTGGCGCCACTTGTCCTGGCGCTGGCCTCACTGGTGTTCGGCATCGACCAGACGCATAAGTGGTGGATGATCCATGTCTATGATATTGAAGCGAAATCGCCTGTTGCGCTGACGCCGTTCTTCGAACTGGTAATGGTCTGGAACCGGGGCGTTTCCTATGGCCTGCTCACCACCCACGCCCAAGGCCTGTTGATCGCCATGAGCCTCGCCATCACTGCGCTGCTGTGGCTCTGGGCCTGCCGCATGCAACGCGCATTGGGAGCCGCAGCGCTCGCCCTGGTCATCGGCGGGGCCCTGGCCAATGCCCTGGACCGGGCAACGCGCGGGGCCGTCGCCGATTTCTTCCACTTCCACAACGGCAGTTTCAGCTGGTACGTCTTTAACCTGGCCGATATGGCCATCGTTGCCGGTGTGGCGCTGCTGTTGTATGAGTCGCTGTTTGAAGGTGGCGCCGCCAGCCGCCGTGGAAAAGCCGGAATTCAGGACCACTAGCCTGAGCCGGAATGAATGAGGACTTCTGCATGACATCGACCAGGTCCGTGGCTGTTTTGGGTGTGTTGGCCCTGCTGCTCACCGGCTGCGGCGATAGCATGCGCGGCTACCTGGAGCGTGATACGCCAACCCAGACTGCTGCCGTCCGCCAGGACCTGACCATGCCGCCGGACCTGCGGCTGCCTCCGCCCGGAACAGCACCTGAGGCACCGGAAACTCCGGCGCCCGCTACCTATGACAACAGCCTTGACGCCACAGCGCCAGCCGCACCTGCACCGGGAACACCGCAGGACAAATATACCAAGGCCGGTATCTCGCTCTACAAACCCGATGGCACCAAGAAATCCGACGCCGACCTCGATACCGAACTGCGCGCCGTCTACCTCGCCAAGAAGCGCCAGCAGAGCCCCGGTTATGGCACCGTGTTCAACATGGGCAATATCTTCAAGGACGAATAACATCCGTCCTGCATGCCCACCTGCATTCCAACACATCCCGCAAGGAACCTCATGGCCTTCCGCCTTCGCGCCTTCTTCCTCCTTGTACTGATGATCGCGGGGCTGAAACCCGCTTCCGCTCTGGATATCGACTTCACCGCCTTCACGCTGAAGAATGGCATGCAGGTGGTGGTGATCCCCGATCGCCGTGCCCCCATCGTCACCCACATGGTTTGGTACAAGGTGGGTGCCGCCGATGAGCCGCAAGGCAAGGCCGGCATCGCGCATTTTCTCGAGCACCTGATGTTCAAGGGAACCACCAATCACCCGGTGGGCGAATTCAGCCGCCTGGTGCGCGCCAATGGCGGCGAGGAAAACGCCTTCACGACGCAGGACTACACGGCGTATTTCCAGCGCATCGCCAAGGAACGGCTGCCGCTGGTGATGGAACTCGAAGCCGACCGCATGCAGAACCTGGTGCTGACCGACGAGAATGTGCTGCCCGAACTGAAAGTGGTGCAGGAAGAGCGCCGCGAGCGCATCGAAAACGATCCGTCGGGTCTGCTGTCGGAACAGCTCGATGCCGCACTTTATACCGCACATCCTTACGGCAAGCCGGTGATCGGCTGGATGGCGGAAGTGCAGAAGCTGACGCGCCAGGATGCGCTGGATTTCTATGCCGCGCATTATGAACCCGGCAACGCCATTCTGGTGATCGCCGGCGATGTGACGGGCGATGAGGTGAAGCTGTTGGCCGAACGCTTCTATGGCGTTTTGCAAAACAAGCGCCCGGTTGAAGAACGCATTCGCACGCCGGAGCCCGACGCCGTGGCCGAACGCCGCGTCACCATGCGCGATGCCCGGGTGAGTGCGCCGATGTGGCAACGGAAGTACCTGACGCAGTCCGGGCGCGACATGCCGCCGCGCCAGGAATATGCGTTGTCGATCCTTTCGGAAGTGCTGGGTGGCGGCTCACAGAGCAGGCTCTACAAGACTCTGACCATCGACAAGAAACTCGCCGCTTATGCCGGAGCATGGTTCAATTCCGATCAACTCGATTCCGGCGACTTCGGTGTCTATGCCGCACCCAATACGGGTGTCGATGCGATGGTGCTGGAAAAGGAAGTTAATGCCGTGCTGGCGGACATCCGCGACAAGGGCATCACGCAAGCCGAACTCGACCAGACGCGCAACCGCGTGATTGCCGAGGCGACCTACGTGCTCGACTCGCAAGAATCGCTCGCGCGCATCTTCGGTGTGGCGCTGGCCACGGGCCAGAACCTGGATGACGCGTTGAACTGGGAACGCGACATCGCCGCCGTGACGGTGGAGGACGTTGCCAAGGCCGCCAAGCAGGTGCTCGACTTGCGTGCCTCGGTGACAGGACTGCTGCTGCCGGAAAGCGGCGGCTAAAGGATATGACCATGCCAATCACTGCAATGTTCCGCGCCGCTGCGGCCGTGGCACTTCTTGTGCTTTCCGCCGCGC
Organism: Hyphomicrobiales bacterium; assembly: GCA_031363045.1. Classification (GTDB taxonomy): domain Bacteria; phylum Pseudomonadota; class Alphaproteobacteria; order Rhizobiales; family Aestuariivirgaceae; genus Aestuariivirga. The sequence continues at coordinate 5,517 of JANLTS010000399.1, read as the reverse complement.
TTGCCCAGGCCTTCACCATTCAGGAAGTGAAAAGCCCGGGCGGCATCACCGCCTGGCTGGTGAGCGAGAAGGCCATTCCGCTGATCGCCATGAATTTCTCGTTCAAGGACGGCACCGCCTATGACCCGCCAGGCAAGGACGGACTCTCGACCTTTCTCACCGGCATGCTGGATGAAGGTGCTGGCGACATGCTGTCAAGGGACTTCCAGCAGAAGCGCGATGCCTTGGCCTTCCGCTTGTCGTTCTCGGCTGGCAAGGAACATTTCGAAGGCGGTTTCCAGACACTGTCGCGCAACCGCGAAGAATCCTTCGAGCTGCTGCGTCTCGCCATCACCTCGCCGCGCTTCGATCCCGAGCCGCTTGAGCGCGTGCGCCAGCAGTTCCTGTTGAACGTGCGTGACAAGGCCAAGGATCCGCAGAATATTGCTTTTGCAATGTTCATGGATTTGGCTCTGCCGGGCGACGTGTACGCCCGCGAGGACGATGGCACCGAGGCATCGATTTCGGGAACGACCGCCGACGACTTGCGCGCCACCCACAAGCGCATTTTCGCGCGCGATACCTTGCAGGTTGCAGTGGTGGGCGACATCGACGCCACCGAACTGGGGCCGCTTTTGGACAAGATCTTCGGCGGATTGCCCGCGTCGTCCGAACGGCCTGCCTTGGCGCCGGTAGACGTCAAACAGGGATCGGCCATTTTGATGACCGACCGCGACATGCCGCAAAGCGTGATCGTCTTCGGGCACGAGGGCCCGACGCGCGACGATCCGGATTTCATTCCGGCCTACCTGATGTCCGAGATTCTGGGCGGCGGTGGTTTCAGCTCGCGCCTGACAAATGAGATTCGCGAGAAGCGCGGGCTTACCTATGGTGTTGGCATGGGGCTTTCGCCGATGGAACGTGCCGGCCTCTACGTTGGCTTCATGCAGACCAAGAATGAATCGGCAGGCGATGCCCTGAAACTCATCCGCGAAGTCTTGTCCGCCATGGCCGAGCAGGGGCCGACGCAAGCCGAACTCGATGAGGCCAAGACCTTCCTGACCGGTTCCTATGCCTTACGCTTCAGCAGCAATGGCGCCATCGCCAACCAGCTGCTCGGGTTGCAGCAGCAGGAGCTGGGGTTGGGTTATGTCAACCGCCGCAACAGCCTGGTCGAAGCCGTGACGCTTGAACAGGTGAAGGCCCAGGCCAAGCGCCTGCTGCATCCTGACCGGTTGATCGTCAGTGTCGTCGGCAAGCCGCAGGGGCTGAACTAGCGCCAGCCCCCGGCTGCCTCTATGATCTGATCCATGCGCATCCGCAGGCTTTCAGAAGGGACCGTCAACCGCATCGCGGCGGGCGAGGTAATCGAGCGTCCGGCAAGCGTGGTGAAGGAGCTTGTCGAAAACGCTATCGATGCCGGTGCCGCGCAGATCGATGTCGCCTTCCGGGGCGGCGGCAAGAGCCTCATCCGGGTGAGCGATGATGGGCTCGGCATGGGACCCGATGATCTCGAACTGGCGATTGAACGCCATGCCACCTCGAAACTTTCCGACGATGATCTGATCGACATCCGGTTCTTAGGGTTTCGTGGCGAGGCATTGCCGTCGATTGGAGCGGTGAGCAGGCTTTCCATCACCTCGCGCCCCAAGGCAGGAGGCGAGGCGCATGTGATTTCAGTGGCGGGCGGCAGCGTTGCGGCACCGCGCCCGGCAGCCCTGTCGCGCGGCACCGAGATCGAGGTGGCGGACCTGTTCTTTGCAACGCCCGCGCGGCTGAAATTCCTGAAAGCTGACCGCACCGAGACGGCTGAAGCGGCCGAAGTTGTGCGCCGCATGGCACTGGTCAATCCGCAAGTTGGGTTTTCGTTTGCGACCGAGGAGCGCCGCCTGCTCGATGTGCCGCCGAGCCAGGACGAACGCGAACGCATCCGCCGCGTACTGGGCTCCGAGTTCATGGAAAACGCCGTTGCTTTTGCGCACGAACGCGAGGGCGTGGTGGTGCGGGGCTTTGCCGGATTGCCGACCTGGTCGCGCGGCACCGGCACCCAGCAATATATGTTCGTCAATGGCCGCAGCGTGCGCGACAAGCTGCTGTCGGGCGCCATTCGCGGCGCCTATGCCGACCTGATGGCGGCCAGCCGCTATCCGGCGATCGTGCTGTTTCTTGAATGCCCGCCGGACCGGGTCGATGTGAACGTGCATCCCGCCAAGGCCGAGGTGCGCTTCCGCGATAGCGGATTGGTCCGTGGACTGATCGTCAGCGCCATCCGCACGGCGATGGCCCAGAGGCCCAGCGCCAGCGACACCGGCCTTGGCGCGCAGACGGCGGCAAGTTTCAGGCCGGCGATGCCGCACGCCTTCACGCCAGGACTTTCCGAGGTCCAGTCCGCCTTCGCCATGAGCATGCCGCCGGCATCGGCGCATACGGTGGAAGATGCTCCGTCTACGGAATATCCGCTGGGTCAGGCGCGCGCCCAGTTGCATGACAATTACATCGTCTCGCAAACCCGAAGCGGCTTCATGCTGGTTGACCAGCACGCCGCCCACGAGCGCCTTGTCTACGAACGTCTGAAGCGCGAACGCGCTGGAGCTGGCATCGCGGCCCAGCCCTTGCTGGTGCCCGAGGTTATCGATCTCGATCCCGTGCAAGTAGAGCGCCTCAGCGCTGCCGCAGAGTTTCTGGCGCAGGGCGGGCTGGTGCTCGAACGTTTCGGCGATGGCGCTGTCATCATCCGCGAGGTGCCGGCAGCACTGGGCCAGGCTGACATCGCCGGAATCGTGCGCGATGTTGCCGATGAACTGACGGAATTGGGCGTTGCCACCACCCTCGAACAGCGCATCAACCACGTGCTGGCCACCATGGCCTGCCACAACTCGGTGCGCTCTGGCCGCAAACTACGCCCCGAGGAAATGAACGCCCTGCTGCGCGAGATGGAGGCCACCCCCAATTCCGGCCAGTGCAATCACGGCCGCCCGACCTACATCGAACTGAAACTCGAGGATATCGAGAAGCTGTTCGGGCGGCGCTAAATCTCGCTCACCTTATACTGTGCCTTCTCCAGCCAGGCGGGGTTGATCTCGACGCCCCAGCCGGGTTGATCGGTCACTGTCGCCTTGCCGTCCTCGATTGCGTAGGGCTCGCCGAGGAAAATATCGTACTGCCAGGGATAGTAGTCCGCCCCCTCGATCGAGAATTCGAGATATTTTCCGGCATTGGGAATGGCCCGGAGCAGGTGCATCGTACACATGGTGACGAGCGACAGGTTGGCGGCGTGCGGCGTGACGGGCAGGCCTGTGGCTTCTGCCATTTTGCAGACCCTCAGTGTGCGGATCATACCGCCCATGTACATGATGTCGGGCTGGACGATGTCCACCACGCGCTTCTCGATCATCGACTCCCAGACTGTGAATTCGCAATCCTGCTCGCCGCCGGCGACATCGATCGACAAGGCATCGGTCACCTGTTTCGTCTGGTCGAATTCCCAATAGGGGCAGGGCTCCTCGAAATGGCCGATACCCTCGGCCTCCAGCAACTTGCCGACTTCAATGGCGCGCTGCGGGCCATAACAGGAATTGCCGTCAACCAGCTTGTCGATGCCGTCGCCGAGGGCACGTGAGACAACCGGTATCACGGCCTCGGTGCGGCCCGGCCACTCGTCCTTGCCGCGACCGCATTCGGCGCCGACGCGCCACTTGAAGGCATCAAACCCGTACGTGTCCCGCAGCATGAGAAAGCGCTTGGCTTCGTCTTCAGGGGTAATGTCGCGCTTCATCGAAGAGGCATAGGCGCGGATTTTTCCGGGCGAGCCGCCGAGCAGCGACGTCACCGGCTTGCCCTCGATCTTGCCGCGCAGATCGAGGAGTGCTGTGTCGAGTCCCGTCGTGGCGCGGCGGAGATAGGAGCCTGGGTACTTGTGTTCGCGCTCGTTGATGAGGTCCAGGGTATCGGCAAAATCGATGGCATCGGTGCCAAGCGCATGTCGCGCCACCTGCCGGTGGAATATCTCGCACGTGATGTCGGCATTGTAGGTCGAGACCTGACCCCAGCCTTGCTCGCCTGAATCCGTGGTAACGCGAACGAAGCCGACGAATTCGTTGCAGAAGGTCTCGAGCTTGCGGATTTTCATGACTTGCTCTTTGGATCGTGTTGCGGCGGAATGTCTAGACCAACGCCCTGTCATATTCCATGGCGGTAGAAACGCACCTGGGTATCGCCATAGTCGCGGCGGTCGATGAGTGCTAGGCCAGAGGCATCCGCCACAATGGCCTTCACGGCCTCCTCCAGCACTACGATGGCGCCGAGGTTGAGCCATTGTCCCATAACCAGCGAAGCCAGCGCCTTGTCGCCAAGCCCCTTGTTGTAGGGTGGATCGGCGAAGACCAGATCGAACCCCGGCTGCGGCGCGCAAGCTCCTAAGTCGGTGGCATCGCGCTTCCAGATTTTCGCCAATCCGATGACGCCCAGCGCATCGGCATTGGTGCGGATGAGACCTCGGGCTTCCGCCGCATCATCGACGAACTGGCAGAAGCGGGCGCCCCGCGAAATGGCTTCGAGACCGAGCGCGCCCGTTCCGGCAAACAGATCGAGCACCCGGGCACCATCGATTTCCAGCCCATCAATGCCATGCGCCAGGATATTGAACATCGATTCGCGCACCCGGTCAGAGGTTGGCCGGGTGGCCGCACCCGAAGGTGGTGCGATGTTATGGCCTTTGAATTTTCCGCCGACGATCCGCATCATCCCTCTTGAAGAATTTCTCGCCCACCGCCGATTTCATCGCCTTGGGCGGCACTTCCTCGATGCCGCCGCGGGCCATTTCGCCCAGCGTGAACGGTCCGAAGGAGGTGCGGATCAGCCGGTTCACCTGCAGGCCCAGATACTCGCAGATGCGCTTGACCTCGCGATTCTTGCCTTCCCTGATGGCAATGGTGAGCCACTGGTTGTCGCCCTTGGCGCTCTCCAGCTTGGCTTCGATCGGGCCATACTTGACGCCCTCGATTTCAACGCCATTGGCGATCTTGCCCAATGCCGCCTCATCAATCTGGCCATAGGCGCGCACCCGGTAGCGCCTGATCCAGCCGGTGGCGGGAAGTTCGAGGAACCGCGCCAGCTCGCCGTCATTGGTGAGCAACAGCAGACCCTCGGTGTTGATATCGAGCCGGCCGATCGACAACACGCGCGGCAATTGCTGGCGCAACTTGTCGAACACCGTGGGACGTCCCTCGGGATCGTGGTTCGACACGACGAGGCCACCCGGCTTGTGATAGCGCCACAGCTTGGTCTCGTCCTTCTGCGGCAGAGGCTGGCCATCGACCGTGATCACGTCTTTTGCCGTCACGTTGACGGCGGCAGAGGTGAGGGCCGCGCCATTGAGCTTGACGCGGCCATCGCCGATCAGCCGCTCGGCGTCGCGCCTTGAGCAGATGCCCGCCCGCGCGATAACCTTGGCAATGCGCTCGCCTTCGAAGCCGCTCATCTTGACGTGTCACCCATGATTGCCTCATCTGGCACGATGCCACTGAAACTGCCAGAGCC
>JANLTS010000364.1:0-2499 GCA_031363045.1 Hyphomicrobiales bacterium | reverse complement strand
GGCGTGTTCACCAGCACATCATCGGTGCCCTCGGCGATCAACAGCTTGCCGATGGTGCCCTCGTCCACGGCCTCGACTTCCATCGTTGCCTTGTCGGTTTCGATCTCGGCAAGCACGTCGCCGGATTTCACCGTGTCGCCTTCCTTCTTCAGCCACTTGGCGAGCTTGCCCTTTTCCATGGTGGGCGACAGGGCGGGCATCAGGACATTGACGGGCATGGGCGAGATCCCTCGTAGCGTACAGGAGTGCGGATTACTTCTTCGCCAGCGGCGAAAGCTGTGCGGCGGCCTTGTTGAGGTCCTCGGTCAGCACCTTGCGGATGGCGGCGAAATTATCAGCCGCGTTGCCGTGGCCCATTTCCTCGCAAGCCTGCGCCACCTGCTGTGCCATGCCTGCCAGCACATGGCCCCAGGTCTCGGCCTTGCCGAACGCCATGGCATGCAGCGACATGCTCAAGCCCCCGCCGACGATCCAGGCGCGCGCCACTTCGCCGGCCTTCGGATCATGGAACACTTCATGCGGCGGTTGCAGCTGATGCGGATGCGTTTCGTGGCTGTGGTCGTGATGGTGGTGATCGTGGCTGGTCAAGTTTCAATTCCTTTTTTTGATTTGCGGAGCTCGATATGATCGCGCATTACCTCATCAAACGTTCGATATGGCCCGTAGGACGCTGCGGGCTTAACAATATCGTCCGTTCTCTTTTCGAGCAGGGAAATGCAAGATTGGCGACTTTCCCAATCCTCGTCGCGGTTCACACCCAACTCGATGATTTCGGGAATATCCTTTGAAAGCAAGTGAGCAAAATCATTTCCGCAACAGAGGATATAGTGGATCATCGGTTTGGCAGATAAGCTGTCGCCATAGGGCTCCTCTTTGCGAAACGAGGCGACCCACTCAGACTCTTGGACAATTGTATGTTTGCCGATCAGGCCGAGGTCACCATATCGAGTTGCGAGAGAAACTGCCAAAGCTTCGTCCTTCACGAGCAGTACGAATTCGGGCTTACACTTCAACCTGTAATTCCTGAACAGTCTCGTCTTATCTGTGTACCCATCTAACTGATACAGATGCGCGATGAACACTCCCTGATCCCATGCCGACTCACTCATGAACAAGCGTTCGGTTGGCAATGGCGTCACCCATTCCGTCAACTTAGCACTTGCAAAATCGAAACCGGGCATCAGATCGCTCAGAGGTACAATACGCTTTTAGCCGCCGCCACCACCTCATCGGCATTGGGCAGCGCCAGTTTTTCGAGATTGGCCGCATAGGGCATGGGAACATCCTTGCCGGCGACGCGTGCGACGGGCGCGTCGAGGTAGTCGAAAGCGTGGGTCATGATTTGCGCCGCGAGTTCGGAGGTCACAGAGAACTGCGGATAGCCCTCCTCGACGCAGACACAGCGATTGGTTTTCTTGACACTCTCCACCACCGTGGCGATGTCCATCGGGCGGATGGTGCGAAGATCGATGATCTCGGCCTCGATGCCTTCGGCGGCGAGCTTGTCAGCGGCGGCAATCGCATAGGTCATGCCGATGCTGAAGGCGACGATGGTGACGTGCTTGCCGACGCGGTGAATGCGCGCCTTGCCGATGGGAACGATCCAGTCGTCAAGCTTCGGCACGTCGAAGCTCTTGCCGTAGAGGATTTCATTCTCAAGGAAGACCACCGGGTTAGGATCGCGGATCGCCGCCTTCATCAGACCCTTCGCGTCCGCCGCCGAATAGGGCATCACGACTTTCAGGCCGGGAATGGCGCCATACCAGGCGGCGTAATCCTGGGAATGCTGCGCGCCGACGCGGGCCGCCGCACCGTTGGCGCCGCGAAACACAATGGGGCAACCCATCTGGCCACCCGACATGTAAAGCGTCTTGGCGGCGGAATTGATGATGTGGTCAATGGCCTGCATGGCGAAGTTGAAGGTCATGAATTCGACGATGGGACGAAGACCCGCGAAGGCAGCACCCACCGCCAGGCCGGTGAAGCCATGCTCGGTAATCGGCGTGTCGATCACCCGCTTCGGGCCGAACTCATCGAGCATGCCCTGGGAGATTTTATAGGCACCTTGGTATTGGCCGACTTCCTCGCCCATCAGAAAAACATCGGGATCGCGCCGCATCTCTTCTGACATGGCGGAGCGTATCGCCTCGCGCACCGTCATTGACACCATCTCGGTGCCTTCGGGGATTTCGGGCGAGGCCAAGAACCCCTCACCCGTCGCATCGCGAGGCGATGCGCCGACCTCTCCCGCAAGGGGAGAGGTGACAATACTTACCTCCCCCCTTGCGGGGGAGGTCGACGCGCGAAGCGCGGCGGGAGAGGGGGTGATAGCCGCAGGCTTGACCGCGTCAGCCTCACCAATGACAGCTATCGGCGTGTTGACCTTGACGTTCTCGGTGCCGGCCGGAATGAGGATGGCCGACAGCGGCCCCTCGTCCACAGCTTCCACTTCCATGGTCGCCTTGTCGGTTTCGATCTCGGCGATGACGTCGCCGGATT
>JANLTS010000352.1:0-8930 GCA_031363045.1 Hyphomicrobiales bacterium | reverse complement strand
AGCACGGAATGGGCCAACGGAAATTGCAGGATCAAGACAATGTTGACAATCCAGCTCCACGGCGCGTTCAAAGTTCCGAAGCTGCGGCTCATGCCGAAATACATCTGGTAGATCATCATGCCGACGCCCAGGGCAAAGAGTCCGTGGCAGGCAAGGCCATAGGTGATGGCCAATGACCGTCTGGTCGGGTAGGACGTATACGGATCATTGCTCATGGCGCCGCACGCGCGACCGGACTTGCACCAGCCTTGCGCACCAGCCAGTCAATCAAGCTGCGCAAGCCCGGTTTGCTGATTTTGCTCGGCGGGTGCACCAGCCCGTATGGGTGGCCAAGCGGCAGGGCGCGGCCTGACAAGGCGACGAGACGGCCCGAAGTGATATCGCTGCCGCCCATGAGCCGCTGACCGAGTGCCACGCCGACGCCATCGCGCGCCAGGTCGAGCGCCAGCAACGACATGCCGACGCGATAGCCTTTGCTCTCTTGCGGGCGGTTTATGCCTTCAACCGCGAACCATGTGTGCCAGGTTGGGTGAGAGACAAAGCTTGGTCCCCAATTGGTGTGGATGAGGTCATCGTCGGGCACCTCAGGCATGCCGCTCGCGGCTTGCGGATTTCGGACCAGATAGGCCGGGCTGCACAGCGGCAACACATCATCGTGGTTCAGCAACACCGTGGTCATGTCGGGATAGAGGTTGGAGCCGTAGCACAAGCGCAGATCGATGTTGTGGCGGGCGAAGTCCACTGGATCGTCCTCGACCCTGATATCGACGCGGACAGCGGTGTCATGCAGCAGAAAATCCGCCAGCTGCGGTTCCAGCCAGCGCTGGGCAATCGATGGCAAGACGCTGATCACCAACCGCGACTTCGACTGGCCGGACATCACCTGTTCGGTCAACGCCGAGATCGACTGCAGGGCGGTGGCGGCACCGGCAAACACTGCCTGGCCGGCATCGGTCAGCACCACGCGGTTGTTGAAACGCATGAACAGCTGGCGGCCAAGGAAATCCTCGAGATTGCGTACCTGCTGGCTGATGGCGGCGGGCGAGACATCGAGTTCATCAGCCGCCGCGACATAGCTGCCGCCACGCGCCGCCGCCTCGAAGGCGCGCAGGGCATTGAGCGGGGGCAGCGATAGCGGCATGGGTTCTGGCTCAGCTTTTCTGACCTAACATGATAGCATGGCGGCCTGCCCGGACGCCAGAAGTGATAAAAACACGCAATTGATGCACAAAATCGTATGAGAATGGGAGGACAGCTTTGAAATCCTCCGACTTTGGCTTGCTGATTGACATAGAAAAACTAAATCAGACTCAGATTTTCCAGTCTTGAGAATTTCCGTAGGACTGGCACAGTTGCAGCCTCTCACGGCAATTGGACAGACCTCATGCGCGATATTCTCGATCTCGACCGTTACCCGCTCGACAAGCCCGGTTCGGCAGCCTGGCTCGATCTTGTTTCGAAGTGCCGCGCCGATCTTGAGCGTGACGGGATGTTCAATCTCGAAGGCCTGGTCATTGCCCCAGCACTCAGCCGCGCCATGGCCGAAATCCGGCCGGTGATGGATACGCTGTCCTTCGTGCACAAGCGCTCGCATAATATTTACTTCCGCAAAGAAGTGCCGGGGCTGGCCGCCGATCATCCGGCACTGCGCCTCGTCGACACCATCAATCATACGGTATGCGGCGATCAGATTCCGCAGAGCGTTCCGGCGTGGATCTATGAGTGGCCGCAATTCATCGTGTTCCTCGCCGCCACCATGCTAAAGGAAACCTTGTTCGCGATGCGCGATCCGCTGGCGCGCGTCAATGTGATGTCGTATCGCGACGGCGAAGCGCTCAACTGGCACTTCGACCGTTCGGAATATACCACCACCTTGTTATTGCAGGAGCCGAGCGGCGGCGGTGAATTTCAGTACCGCTCCGATCTTCGCAGCGACAGCGATCCCAACTACGATGGCGTGGCGCGGTTGCTGGAGGGGAAAGACAACGAGGTAAAGACGCTGAAACTCGCCGCCGGCACGCTCAATGTCTTCAAGGGAAAAAACACGCTGCACCGGGTGACGCCGTGCAAGGGGCCGAAGGAGCGTTACATCGCCGTCTTCTCCTATTACGAAAAGCCCGGCGTGATGTTCTCGAAGGAAGAACAGTTGGGCTTCTACGGCCGGGCCGCCTGACGGCATGGAAACGGGAGAGGCATGAACTGATGGCGCACGGCAGGCTCGACATCCTTGGGCAAGCGCTGAAACAGAGCGAGGCGCTGGGCTATGACCAGGCGTGGTCGATGCCGGTCTCTTACTACACGGACCCTGCCGTCCTGGCCCTTGAGCGCGAGCATCTCTATGGCAAGGAATGGATCTGCATCGGGCGCAGCGACGAAGTTCCGAAGCCCGGCGATTTCATGGCCTTCCAGCTTTGCGATGAGCCCATCGTGGCGGTGAGAGGCAATGACCTGAAGCTCCGTGTCCTGTCGAATGTCTGCCGCCACCGCGGTTCGATCCTGACCGATGGCAAGGGCAATGGGCCTCGGCTGGTCTGCCCGTATCATCACTGGTCCTATGATCTCGAGGGCAAGCTGGCGGGAGCGCCACGCATGGAGGCGCACAAGGAATTCGACAAGACAACCTGCCGCCTGCCGGAATTTGCAGCTGAGGAATGGCACGGCTTCATCTTCGCGAACCTCAGTGCTGATCCGCCGCCGCTCGCGCCGCGCCTGCAGGGTCTCGAGGCGATGATCGCTAACTACCACATGGAGGAGATGACAACGCGCTACGTCATCGAGGACCGCTGGCCGGTGAACTGGAAGTGCTTCATCGAGAATTTCATGGAGGGCTATCACCTCTCACCCTTGCACAAGACGACGCTGCACCCGATGAACCCTACCAGGCTATCCACGCACTTCCCGCCCGGCGAGGCGCATTTCGGCTACAACGCCGGCTTCTCGCCCGATCTGCCGCGCTCCTACAAGGGCCACCCGGACCTTACCGATGCGGAGGCCATGAATTGCGTGATGCTGGCGATCCCTCCCGGCCTCGTTTCGGGTTGCAGCGGCGACTATTCGTCGTTCATCTGCGTACAGCCGGAAGCGGTCGACCGCGTACGGGTCAAGATGGGCCTGATGTTCTTTGGTGATACCTGGCAGCAGAGTGACGTTGATTACGCGGTGAAGTTGTTTCACGGCTACATGGCCGAGGACAAGGAAGTCCTCGCCAACATGGTGCGCGGCCACAACTCGCGTCACTATTCCAGAGGCCCGTTGGCGCCCGCCGATTTCGAAGGCCCGGTGCTGGATTTCTACCGCTTCTACAGCAAGCGCATGCAACAGGCCCTGGCGGGGTAAGCCCAGTGGCACATCAGGCATACAAGGACGATCGCAAACGCAGCTTCCTCAATGCCGAAGGCGCCGACAAGCCGCTGAAAAGCCCGCTTCCTCCCGATGTCCTGCAGCGGTCGCGCACCTATAGGTTGTCGCGCATGCGCCTGCTACTCAAGCAACACGATTGCACTGCCGGGCTCTTCTACGATCCTGTCAATGTTCACTATGCCACCGGCAGTTCCAACATGCAGGTGTGGTCCATGCACAACCCCACCCGTTATGCATTGGTCTTCGCCGAAGGTCCCACCATCATGTTCGAGTTCAAGGGCAGCGAACATCGCTGTCATGGACTCGACACGATCGACGAGATACGCCCCGCCGTGTCCTGGCTTTACATTACGCATGGCGACCGATCACCCGACAAACTGGCGCGCTGGGCGGAGGAGATTGCCGACTGCATGAGGAAACATGGTGCCGGAAACCGGCGGCTCGCCATCGACCATCTCGATCTCGACGGCCACGGAGCCTTGCAGCACCACGGCATCACGCTCGTCGATGGCGGCCCCATCACCGAGCATGCCCGGGCCATCAAGTCCGCTGACGAAATCGCGCTGATGCGCTGGACCATCCGGGTGTGCGAGGCCGGCATGGCGCGCATCTACGAACATTCGGTGCCGGGCGTGACCGAGCAGGAGTTGTGGGCGCATCTGCATTTCGAGAATGCGCGGTCCGGCGGTGAGTGGCTCGAGACGAGGCTTCTCACCTGCGGGCCGAACACCAACCCGTGGTACCAGGAATGCTCGGACAGGCCGTGCCGCGAAGGCGAGATGATTGCCTTCGACACCGACATGATCGGCCCCTATGGCTATTGCGCCGATCTCTCGCGCTCATGGACCTGCGGCTATGCGCCGATGACCAACACGCAGCGGACGGTCTATGCCGCCGCGCGCGAACAGATCGAGCACAATCTCGGCCTCATCCGCGATGGCGTGAGCTTCGCCGAATTCAACGAAAAGTCATGGCGCATTCCGGAGCACTTCCGGCCCTACCGCTATTCACTCGCGGTGCATGGAGTTGGCATGGCGGACGAATGGCCCGTGGTGCCGCTTCACACCGATTTCGAGCATGCCCACAGCGGGCGTTTCGAGACGAACATGGTTGTCTGTGTCGAGAGTCTGGTGGCCGTGGCCGGCAGCGAAAGCGTCAAGCTTGAAACCCAGGTCCTGGTCACTGCCAATCGCGCGGAACGGCTCGACAGTTTTCCGTGGGAGGATGCGTGAGGCTCTCAACCGGAATTGCCGCGAGTCAGGCAAGGTGGAGGGAAAATCCGCTTGACAGTCTCTTAGCAAACTCTGCTGAATGAGGGCCTGCCGTGCGTGAAGACCAAGTAGTGCAATAAATTCTGGAGAGGGAAACAAGGCGATGAACTACCGGCTTCTCGACATGTTGCGGCGCGGCCGCAGCGGGCATGAAAATCATCTCATTGACGGACTCGTCCGCGGCACGGTCAACCGCCGCGAGTTCCTGCGCTATGGTTCGGTGCTCTGATTGTCCGCACCCTTCCTCGGGTCTGTTGCGGCGGCGGTCGGCTATGGCATCACCACGGCGGCACCGGCGCGTGCCGCAGCCGGTGGTACGATCCGCTTCGGCCAGATCGTTCCGGCTGGTGCAATCGATCCCGTCAAGATCGCCGATGGCGGTGGATTGACGGTGCTGTCGCAGTTCGGCGAAACGCTCGTGCTCTCGGGACGCGACCTGACGGCTGTTCCGGTGCTGGCCGAAAGCTGGGCGCCCAACGCCGATGGCACGGTGTGGACCTTCAAGCTTCGCCAGGGCGTCAAGTTCCACAATGGCAAAACCATGACGGCCGATGATGTCGTGGCGACCTTCGACCGCCTGGCCGATCCCGCCAATGGCTCGAACGCGCTCTCGGTGTTTTCCGGCATGCTGTCGAAGGGCGGCACGCGCAAGGTCGATGATTACACCGTTGCCTTCCACCTCGATGTGGCGAATGGCAGTTTCCCCTATGCGGTTTCGACCGACAACTACAATTCGATCATCGTTCCGGCCGAATACCCTGAGAATTTCGAGACGTCGATGGTCGGCACCGGCCCCTTCAAGCTGGAAAAATTCACACCAAAGGTCGGCGCGGCGTTTGTACGCAATCCGGATTATTGGGGCAAGGCACCGCTTCCGGACCGCATCGAGATTACCTTCTTCGACGACTACCAGCCGGAAATCCTGGCGCTGCAAGGCGGACAGCTAGATATCATCCAGCAGATCCCGGTGCTGCAGGGCGTTGGCCTTCTGAACGATGGCAATTTCGACATCATCGGCACGCCGTCCTCGGCGCATCAGCAGGTGCACATGCGGGTCGATCTCGATCCGTTCAAGGACAAGCGCGTGCGCCGTGCCATCGCGCTTTGCCTCGACCGGCCGAAGATTGTCCAGGGTCTGATGAAGGGCAAGGCGCAGATCGGCAATGACAGCCCGTTCATGGCGGCCTATCCGTCCACCGATCAGGCCGTGCCGCAGCGCGAGAAGAACATCGCCGAGGCCAAAGCGCTGATGGAGGCGGCCGGCATGGGCGGCGGCTTCAAGACGACGCTCACCACCGAGAAATATCTCGAGATCCCGGATTATGCGGTGATCATCCAGAATGCGGTGAAAGAGATCGGCGGCGACATCCAGCTCAACATCATGGATCAGGGTGCCTATTATGGCGATGCAGTTCCCGGCAAGTCGCCATGGCTTGACTCCGACATGGGCATCACGGACTATGGCCATCGCGGCGTTCCCAACGTCTTCCTGCAAGCGCCGCTGGCCTCAACCGGCACGTGGAACTCGGCGCATTTCAACAACGCGGAATATGATGGGCTGGTCAAGGGCTATGTCGGTTCGCTCGATCTCGAATCGCAGCGCGCCTCGGCCAGCAAGATCCAGACCCTGCTGCTCGACGAGACACCGGTGATCTTCAGCTATTTCTACGATTTCCTCACCGTCACCAAGAAGGGTGCAACCGGCGTCGAGCCCACAGCCATGGGCCATCTGATGCTGGGCCAGGCGAGTCTCTGACGGACAAGACGAACAAGGCTTGACTCCCGCGCCATTTCGCGCGGGAGTCTGTGTCGTCCGGTGGGTTAAGGAGACGGCGCGATCCTAAGTTATCTTTTGAAACGTGGCGCGCTGTCGCTGGTGACCTTGTGGTTGCTGAGCCTTCTGGTGTTTGCCGGCGGACGCATGCTGCCCGGCAATGTCGGCCGCGCCATGCTGGGGCCCTTCGCCGACCAGAAGGCCGTCGATATTCTCAACCATGAAATGGGAACCGACCGGCCGCTGTTCATTCAATATGCGGACTGGATTTCGGGATTTGTGACGGGCGACCTCGGGCTCTCCTATGCCTACCGTTCACCGGTTGCACCGTTTCTCACCACGGCGTTGACGAACTCCGCCAAGCTGGCGGCGGTTGCATTCCTGCTGGTGGTTCCGCTTGGCATTCTGGGCGGTGTCATTGCCGCACTATATCGCGGCCACGCCGCCGACCGAATCATCACCGTGGCCGGAACGTCGGCGACGATCGTGCCGGAATTCGTCTCAGGCATCGTACTGATCCTGATCTTTGGCGTGTGGCTGCGGTGGTTTCCGATTTCCGCCACCTGGCCGCAAGGTGCCGGGCCGCTGACGCAGATTTATTATCTGCTGCTGCCATCGGTACCGCTGGTGCTGATTCTCTTTGGCTACATTGCCCGCATGGCGCGGGCCGGGATGATCGAGGCGCTCGACGCCGAGTACACGCGCACCGCGGTTCTGAAAGGACTTACCTACACCCAAGTCATCTGGCGGCATGTGTTGCGCAATGCGCTGCTGCCGACCATCAGCGTCATCGCCACGCAGACGGTCTATCTCATCGGCGGCCTCGTGGTGATCGAGATCCTGTTCCATTATCAGGGCATCGGCAGCCTCATCTATTCGGCGGCCAACAAGAAAGACTTTCCGATGCTGCAGGCCGGCGTGATGACGGTCGGTGCTTTGTTTGCATTGACGACGCTATTGGCGGATCTGCTCTATGCGAGGCTCAATCCGCGCATCCGCTTTGGTGACCGGGAATGAGTGCTTCCGAGCCCGCCGCCAACAATGGCACGCGCAGCGGCTGGCAACGGGATGGCTTGCGGTTGCTGCGGTCGCCGTCGTTTGTGACTGGTGCTACGGTGGTTCTGTTCTGGGCGGCCTGCGCGTTGTTCGGGCGCCATCTCGTTCCTTATGATCCGTTCGCGGACGATCTTCTGAACTCGCTATTGCCGCCATCGGGCGAGCATTGGTTCGGCACCGACCAGCTTGGCCGCGACGTGTTCTCGAGGGTTATCGCGGGCGCCCGCGACATCCTGACGGTGGCGCCGCTTGCCACCATCATCAGCACCATTCTCGGAACCGCACTTGGCCTCACCATGGGCTATTTTGGTGGAGTGATCGACGAAGTCCTGAGTCGCATCGTCGATGCGGTGCTGGCCTTGCCGACGGTGATCGTCGCGCTGTTGGCGCTGACGGCACTCGGAACCTCGACCTTCACGGTCCTCTTTGTCATCGGCTTCACCTTCGCACCGATCATCGCGCGCACGGTCAGGGCTAGCGTGCTGGCTGAACGCGGACTTGACTATGTTGCCGCCGCCGAACTCCGCCGCGAGAACCGGCTCTACATCATGTTCGTCGAAATCCTGCCCAACGTCATCGCGCCGATCCTTGTCGAGATGACGGTGCGGCTTGGCTATGCCATCTTCACCGTCGCCACCTTGAGCTTCATCGGCTTTGGCATCCAACCACCGTCGCCGGACTGGGGCTTGTCGATCTCGTCGAACTACGGCCTCATCGGCGGTGGCTATTGGTGGACCGTGGTGTTCGACAGTGCTGCCATCGCCTCATTGGTGATCGGCATCAACCTGATGGCCGACGGTTTCCAGAGCGCGCTCGATGATTGATGCCAACATGCCCGCACTGAAACTCGAAAACCTCGGTGTTGAGTACCGCGTCAAGGGGCAGGGTCGTCAGGTTCTCGAAGGCATCAATCTCGAGATCGGCCGTGGCGAGGCCTATGGGCTGGTGGGTGAATCGGGATGCGGCAAGTCGACGGCGGCCTATGCCGTGCTGCGTTATCTGCCGCGCAATGGTGAGGTCAATCGCGGCCGCATCCTGGTTGCCGGCCATGATGTGCAGACGCTTGGAAAAGCCGAGTTGCGCGAGTTGCGGCGAACCTCGATCGCCATGGTCTATCAGGATCCGAGCCGGGCGCTCAATCCGTCGATCCCGGTGGGGCGGCAAATTGAAGAAGTCTATGAGCTTGCCGGTGTGGCGCGTGGCGAATGGCGCAGCCGCACCATTGGCATCCTCAACAAGGTCCGCATCAGCGATCCTGAACGGGTGGCGGAACGCTATCCGCATCAACTGTCGGGCGGCATGCAGCAGCGTGTCGCCATTGCCATGGCGCTGGCCAGCGAGCCGGCCCTGCTGATCCTCGATGAACCAACCACCGGGCTTGATGCGACGGTCGAAGCCGATGTGCTCGACTTGATTTTGGCATTGCGCCGGGAGTTCGCGACCTCGATCCTGTTCATCAGCCACAACCT
>JANLTS010000332.1:0-15641 GCA_031363045.1 Hyphomicrobiales bacterium | reverse complement strand
ATGGAAGGTTTCGATCAGGATGCCGGCGGTGGAGTCAGTAACTGCCGACTTCACCGCTACGATGTCACAAAACACCACCTGGTCGAAACCTTCGACCTTGGGGCCGAAGCCCTCGATATATTTCATCTGGCCGCCGGCCGCGATGGTGGCGAGCGTGCGGCCATGGAAGGCGCCTTCGAAGGTGATCAGCCGGAACTTTTCCGGATGGCCATGCGCGGCATGATATTTCCGCGCCATCTTGATTGAACACTCCAGCGCCTCGGCGCCGGAGTTGGTGAAGAACACGGTGTCGGCAAATGTCGCATCGATCAGGCGCTGCGCCAGCTTCTCCTGACCGGGCATCTGGTAGATGTTGGACGTATGCCAGATTTTTTTTGCCTGCTCGGTCAGGGCCTCGACCAGATGCGGGTGGGCATGGCCGCAGCTCGTCACCGCGACACCGGCACCAAAATCCAGATAGGCCTCGCCGTCAGGCGTGAAAACGCGCGCCCCTTCGCCCCGTTCAAACGAGACTTTGGCTCTGGCATAGGTCGGCAGAACGGGTGCGATCATCGGATTGGGCCTTGGCTGACAATATCAAAAGCGCCCGCCGTCAATTTGGCGGGCGCCTGTTGATAACGCATATAAGTCCATGATTGCGAAGGGTCAATCAATGCATTCCCCCGGCAATGATTCGGACTTCGGCCAAGCCTGGGCCATGCCTGATTCACGGTTTTCCACACTGAGTCAAAACAGCGCATGGACCTGCGATTCATCTGCCTGATAAGGTTTTATTAACCATAGGGGCAACGGCGGGAAACTGGGGACAACATCCCGGATTGGCGCTCCGAAGGTTGCGGCGGCTCTACCGCGTATTGTAGGGTCGCCCGCGACAAGCTACGATATGTAGCGTTTTATGGTCAGTTTCGTGGTCAATCGCGCCGGTCCTGAGATGGACCTGGCGAAGTGTGAGGGATTCCGTTGAGCGACGTATTGGAAAACAATCTGGGAGGGGCAAAATTGTCCTGGACTGATGATCGGGTGGAATTACTGAAGAAGCTCTGGACCGAAGGCTTGAGTGCCAGCCAGATCGCCGGGCGGCTGGGATCGGGCGTCACGCGCAATGCGGTGATCGGCAAGGTTCACCGCCTCAATCTGTCGGGCCGCGCCCAGCAGCCGCGCGCCACGCAACCGCGGGCACCGCGGAAACAGCGCGAGCCAAGCCTGGCGGGTGGTGGGCGGACCAATGGTACGCCAAGCATGCCGACGGCGGGTGCCCATGCGCTGAAGCCGATGCTGCGTCCCGAAGCCCAACCGCGACAGGCGGCACTGCCTGAGCCGTCGCCGGTGCGGCTTGTTGACTTGGCGAAGGGCGGCCGCATTACCATCCTGCATCTCTCGGACAAGACCTGCAAATGGCCGATCGGCGATCCCGGCACTGAAGAATTCTGCTTTTGCGGCCATGGGCCTCGTGGCGGCTCGCCCTATTGCGAGTATCATGCAAGGCTTGCCTACCAGCCGCTGCAGGACCGGCGGAACCGCCGGGTTTCCTACGGCTGAGAGCCCTCATCCGGCCTTCGGCCACCTTCTCCCACCTGCGGCGGGCGAAGGCGCATGAGACGATCCGCCTTCGCCCGTGGCAAAGCCATGGGAGAAGGTGCCGACAGGCGGATGAGGGCCTGTTACCCCGCCCTTCCAAACCTTTCGTCAAAAGCATAACCCATGCCGCGCACTGTTCGGATGGGATCGGACTCGCGGCCGCGGCTCAATGATTTCCGCAAACGGCCGACGTGGACATCCACCGTGCGTTCATCGACATAGACATCATGGCCCCAGACCGTATCGAGCAGCTGGGCGCGCGAATAGACGCGGCCGGGATTTTGCAAAAGGTGTTCGAGCAGGCGGAATTCGGTGGGTGACAACGTGATGTCGCGCGTGCTTCTGGTTACCCGCCTGGTCTTGCGGTCAAGCGAAAGGTCGCCGGCCTTCAACTGATCGGCCACCGCTTCGGGGTTGCTGCGGCGCAGGATGGTGCGGATGCGGGCGAGCAATTCCGGGACCGAGAACGGCTTCACCATGTAATCGTCGGCACCAGTGGCAAGGCCGCGCACGCGCTCGGCCTCCTCGCTCCTGGCGGTCAGCATGATGATCGGAATGTCGCGCGTCTCTTGCCTTGAACGCAGCACCCGGCAGATCTCGATGCCGGAAATGCCCGGCAGCATCCAGTCGAGCAGGATCAGGTCCGGCCTTTCTTCGCCGATCAGGCGTTGCACCTCTTCGCCGTCCGCCGTGTGGCGCACGCGATAACCTTCGGCTTCCAGATTGTAACTCAACAGAATCTGGATCGGTTCCTCGTCTTCGACAATGAGAATGGCTGCGCTCATCTTCTATTTCTTTGCCGTCCCGCCGCTTTCGACATGCATCGAACTGGTGATGTCCTTCTTCGGGCGGCCTTCGGCCAGCGGCTTGCCGTGTACCTGATAGTGGATGTTCTCGGCAATGTTGGTGGCGTGGTCGCCGATGCGCTCCATGTTCTTGGCGCCGAACAGCAGATGTGTGCACAGGCTGATGTTGCGCGGGTCTTCCATCATGTAGGTCAGGAGCTCGCGGAAGATCGAATTGTAGAGCGCGTCGAGATCTTCATCGGACCGCCACACCTCGATAGCCTTCTCGGCATCCGAGCGGGCATAGGCATCGAGAATGTTCTTGAGCTCTTCCTGCGCCAGACGGCCCATGCGGGTGACACCGGACATCAGTTTCCGCGGCAACGGCTCCGACATGGCGTGGGTGCGTTTGGCGGTGTTCTTGGCAAGATCGCCAATGCGCTCGAGATCGGAGGCCACTTTGATTGCCACCATGATCTCGCGCAGATCACGCGCCATCGGCTGGCGCTTGGCAATCGTCAGGATTGCCTTCTCTTCGATCTGGTGTTCGAGGACATCGACCTTCTCGTCGTTCTGGATGACACGGTCGGCCAACATCGTATCGCGGCGTGACAACGCGTCGATGGCATCGTCAAGCTGCTGTTCCACCAAGCCGCCCATTTGGGCTAGCATGGTCTTGATGGCGGACAGGTCCTCGTCATAGACCTTGGCAATGTGTTCGGACATGTCAGTCTCCAAAAATCTCAGCCGAAGCGGCCAGTGATATAGTCCTGTGTGCGCTTTTCCTGGGGTGCCGTGAACACCTCATCAGTGTCGCCGAATTCGACCAGCGTTCCGAGATGGAAAAATGCCGTGAGCTGCGAGACGCGCGCCGCCTGTTGCATCGAATGCGTCACGATCACGATGCAATAATTCTGCCGCAACTCGTCGATCAACTCTTCGATCTTGGCGGTGGCGATCGGATCGAGTGCCGAGCAAGGCTCGTCCATGAGGATGACTTGCGGATTGACGGCAATCGCCCGGGCGATGCAGAGGCGCTGCTGTTGGCCACCCGACAGGCCGGTGCCGGGCGCTGTGAGGCGGTCCTTCACTTCCTCGAACAGGCTGGCCTTCTTGAGGCTTGCCACGACGATCTCCTCGAGATCGGTCTTGTTCTGCGCCATGCCATGAATGCGCGGACCATAGGCGACGTTCTCGAAGATCGACTTCGGAAATGGATTGGGCTTTTGGAACACCATGCCGACCTTGGCACGCAACTGCACCACATCGATGTCGCGGTCATAGATGTCGCGCCCATCAATGGTGATGTTGCCGGTGATGCGGCACGTCGGGATCGTATCGTTCATACGGTTGATGGCCCGCAGGAAGGTCGACTTGCCGCAACCCGACGGGCCGATGAAGGCCGAGACGGCGCGATCGGGAATGTCGATCGACAGGCTCTTGATAGCCTGTTTCTCGCCATAATAGATGTTCACGTCCTTGGCCTCGATCTTCATCGGCCGGTCGGCGATGATGCGCGGGCTGGCGGGTGTCACGACGGTCTGAAAGGGTGCGTTCATGGTGTTGATCCTAAAGGCCGTTACCAGCGCCGCTCGAAGCGCTTGCGCAGATAGATGGCGATGGCGTTGAGGCTGAAGAGAACGACCATCAGCACGATGATGGCGGCGGCGGTTTTCGACTGGAAGGCAATTTCCGGAAGATCCGACCACAGATAGATCTGCACCGGCAGCACGGTTGCGGCATCATTGACGCCTTGCGGCACGTCGGCGATGAAGGCGACCATGCCGATCATCAGCAGGGGTGCAGTTTCACCGAAGGCACGGGCAAGCCCGAGGATGGTGCCGGTCAGAATTCCAGGAACAGCGAGCGGCAACACATGCTGGAACACCGCTTGCTGCTTCGAAGCGCCGACGCCCAAAGCCGCTTCGGTGATTGACGGCGGCACAGCCTTCAAAGCGGCGCGCGCGGCGATGATGATGGTTGGCAGCACCAGCAATGCCAGCACCAGGCCGCCGACGAGCGGAGCCGAGCGCGGCAGGCCAAAGAAGTTGAGGAACACCGCAAGCCCCAACAGACCGAAGATGATCGAGGGCACAGCGGCGAGATTGTTGATGTTGACTTCGATCAGGTCGGTCAGCTTGTTCTTCGGTGCGAATTGCTCAAGATAGATCGCTGCCGCGATGCCGAGCGGCAAGGCCAGAAGCAACGATACGGCGACCGTGAAAAGTGAGCCGACCAGCGCTCCTTTGATACCGGCAAGCTCGGCCTCGCGCGAGTCGCCCGAGGTGAAGAAGCGCCAGGAGATGGTCTTGCCGACACTGTCCGACTGCCGCAGCTGTTCCATCCACACCACCTGACGGTCGTTGATGCGGCGCTCGGTTTCCTTCACCGACAAGGTCAGGATGTCCCATTGTCCTGATGTGGCGGTATTCAGCGTTGTTGGTGCGACGAGGGCTTCGGCCAGCACCGTGGTACCTTCAAGTGAAGTGACTCGCAGCGCCCCGCCGTTGGCCCGGATGATCTGGCCTTGCACGATATCCTTGGTGTCGCCGGTGATCACATAGGATTCGCCGGCTTGGGCGATCTGCAAGGTGCCCGCCCCCGCTGCCGTCTTCACGCCGGTCTGCATGCCCTTGAAATAGAGATCGGCATCGTCCGACAAGAGGGCCGGAACCTTGAGCGTCTTGCCGATAAGGCCTGGATCGGCAAGCACCATGGCGCGCAAATCATCGGCAGCACCCTGGCTCAGAATTCCACCCAGCGCCTTGCGGTCGGCGCGGGAGGTCACATTGGGGTAGAGAGCGCGGAAGGCATCGTTCACGAGGCCATCATAATCGCCAGCCATCGGCTTAGCCGCGTCGACCTTTGCGGGATCGACTGTCACTTCCATCATTACCCGGTGTTCAAAGAAGGCGGGAAAGCCCTTGATGACGATGTCCGACACCAGAAAAATCAGGAACAGCGCGGTGATGCCAAGGGCTGCAGCACCCAGGAACTTGAAACGGCGTTCGGAAGCATAGCGCTTGGCAATGAAGTCGGCGCGGAGGTCAGTCATATTGCTCACGGTATTTCTGCACGATGCGGAGTGCGATGTAGTTGAGCGCCAGGGTGAAGAGGAAGAGCACGAACCCTAAGGCAAAGGCCGACAATGTCTTGGCCGAGTCGAACTCCTGGTCGCCGACCAGCAGCGTTGCAATCTGCACGGTGATGGTGGTGACGGCTTCGAGCGGATTGATCGAGAGATTGGCGGCGAGGCCGGCGGCCATCACCACGATCATGGTTTCGCCAACGGCGCGCGAGATGGCCAGCATGAAGGCCGAAACGATGCCGGGAAGGGCAGCGGGCAGCACCACGCGCTTGATGGTCTCTGACTTGGTGGCGCCCATTGCATAGGAGCCGTCGCGCAGCGACTGCGGCACGGCGTTGATGATGTCGTCGGAGAGTGACGAAATCAGCGGCACGATCATCATGCCCATGACGAGGCCGGCGGCGAGTGCGGACTCGGATGCCACCGAGAGGCCGATGGCCTCGCCGCTGTTGCGGATCAAAGGTGCTACGGTCAGGGCGGCGAAAAAGCCCAACACGACGGTTGGGATACCTGCGAGAATTTCGAGCAGCGGTTTCAGGACGCTGCGCAACTTGGGCGAGGAATATTCCGCCATGTAGATGGCCGAGAACAAACCCAAGGGGCCTGCGACCGCGATGGCGATCGCGGTGATCAGGAAGGTGCCGACCAGCAGTGGCAGGAAACCGAATGAGGCGGGTGTGGATGTCGGCGACCACTGGGTGCCGAACAGGAAGGAAACCACCGATATCTCACGGAAGAAGATGATCGACTCGAACAGCACCGAAAAGACGATGCCGACGGTCGTCAGGATCGCCACGCCGGAACAGGCGATCAGCACACCCAGAACAAAGCGCTCGAACATGTTGCGGGCGCGGAAGTCCGGCTTGATACCAGAATAGAGTGCCGCCGCCGCAATGGCAGCGCCAGCTGCTGCCGATACTGGCAGGGCCGCCGACTGCGACCCTAAGACCAGTGCCGCGAGAATTGCAGCAAGGATCGCACCGCTCAATGCGGCAGCGCCCAGGTACATGCCATGATAGGAGGGCAGAGAATGCAGGGCCGCGCCGCCCGAGAGCCGCATTCCGGCAGCACGCGATTGCCCGGCAAGGAAGGCGGCGATCGTCAATGCCAGGCCAGCAACGATGGTCCAGACGAACATGTGAAAGCGACCCCTACCTCAAACTCTGTTACCGCGCAGCCAGCGACCCTGGACTTCTATACCTAGACCGGGGGGCCGGTTCATCCGCGGTCCCCCCTGTCCCCGGTGGTACGATTACTTCAGGCCGTCAGCCGTCAAAACGGTGAGGGCAGTCGCGATCGCACGGGTCTTCTCGGCCTGGTCGCCCGGCAGGGTCACGAGACCCTTGTCGGCCAGGTATCCGTCTTCGCCGATGGCCTTATCGGAGATGAATTCGGCGATGAATTCCTTCATGCCGGGGATCACCTCGACGTGCTGCTTCTTGGCATACATGAAAAGTGGACGGGCCACCTTGTAATCGCCGCTGGCGATGGTTTCGTAAGTGGCCTCGACGCCATCGATGGCGACGTCCTTCACGGCGGCGGCATTCTGCTCGAGGAAGGAGAAGCCGAAGATGCCGAGGGCATCGGGATTGGCCTGCAGCTTCTGGACGATGAGGTTGTCATTCTCGCCGGCTTCGACATAGCCACCATCTTCGCGCATCGACTTCCAGACCTTTTCAAACGCCTTGGCGTCGGCCTTCTTGAGTTCGGCGAGGCTTTCAATCTTGGCGGCGCCAGCTTCCATCACCAGTTCGGCGAAGCTGTCGCGCGTACCGGAGGTGGGCGGCGGACCGAGCACTTCGATCTTGGTGGCGGGCAGCGAGGCATCGATATCGCTCCACATCATGTTGGGGTTGGCGATGAGCTTGCCATCCTTGTCGGGAATGTCCTTGGCCAGCGCCAGGAAAATCTGCTGCTTGGTCAGGCCAAGTTCCTTGGCATCCTTGGAATGGGCAACCGACAGACCGTCGAAGCCGACCTTGATCTCGACGACTTCAGTGACACCGTTCTTGACGCATTCCTCGAACTCGCTCTTCTTGATGGCGCGCGAGGCATTGGTGAAATCCGGCTTGTCTTCGCCGAGGCCCGAGCAGAACAGCTTCATGCCGCCGCCGGTGCCGGTGGACTCGACCACCGGGGTCTTCATGCCCGAGGCCTTGCCGAAGGCTTCGGCAACAGCAGTGGTGAAGGGATAGACCGTCGAAGAACCGACGATGCGGATCTGGTCGCGGGCGGCAAGGGCCGGAACTGCGGTCAGGGCAATCAGGCTGGTGGCGAGAAGCAAGCGTTTCATGTTTCGTGTCTCCTGTTAAATGCAGGCGGAACCTAGGGTCGGCACAAAACGCTTATGTGACTGTTAAATTACAATTGTGTGACAGTTCAAGCCATTGAATAATATGTATTATATTGCCGGAATGCGAATAGTGAAGGTGCTGCCAACCCCAAGTTCGGAGGCAATCGCCAGGCGGCCGCGGTGACGGTTAAGGATGTGCTTGACGATGGCCAGCCCCAAGCCTGTGCCACCGCGCGAACGGCTTTCCTGCACATTGACGCGGTAGAAGCGCTCAGTCAGGCGGGGAATGTGTTCGGCTGCGATGCCGGGCCCCTGATCGCGCACGGCAACCTCGGCCAATCCGCCGCTGCGTTTCAACACGACTTCCACCAGCTTGCCGGAACCGGCATATTTGAGCGCGTTCTCAACCAGGTTCTGCACCACCTGCACCAGCTCGTCGCGACTTCCCAACACCTTGAGCGGTCCGGCAGAGATAATCTTCACATCGCAGCCGATATCTTTCGCCATGCCGCTCAAGACATCGCGCACATGATAGGCCACCTGAGTTAGATCGACCTCGTCATTGGGCCTGACATGCTCGTTCATCTCGATGCGCGACAGGGACAAGAGATCGTCGATCAACCGCTTCATGCGTTCGGCCTGGCTACGCATCAGGTCGAGGAAGCGCGCTTGCGCCTTCTCGTCGTTCTTGGCCGCGCCCTGGATGGTCTCGATGAAGCCTGAGAGTGAAGCCAAAGGCGTGCGCAATTCATGGCTGGCGTTGGCGACGAAATCAGCGCGCATGCGCTCGATCTGCTGCTCGCGGGTAAGATCGCGCAGCACAATGAGGGCCATGCCGTTGCTCGCTTCTCCGAAGGGCGCCACATAGGCGTGGAAGCTGCGCGGCACCGGAAAACGCAAGTCATAGTCGACGTGATGGGCCGCCTCGCCGCCGATCACATTGGCGATCGCCTCAAGCACGGCGGGGGCGCGTATCGTCGCCGACAGATGAAGTCCAAGCGGATCGGCATCGAGCGCCGCCCGCATGTGTTCATTGGCCATGATCACCGTACCATCGCGGCTGATCACCATCACCGGATCCGGGAAGGCAGCCACCAGGTCAGCGGCAGCCACTGGTCCGGTGCTGTCAACCTCGACCTCGGCCACGTCGTTGTCTTGCGGGTTGCTTTTGGTGAATGGCCACATGATCGGAAGCAGATGATTGAAAAATGGACGGGTTGACAGCTTTGCGTCAGGATTGCTCCTGTCGTATGACAGATTCACGTCCGGGGACAAGACAAGATGACAGATGCCGCGCTCCGCCTTCCGGTCGATGAAGGCATGCTGGAGTTCTACAAAGAACTGTCACGGCATTCACCACCTGAATCCGCCTCGTGGCCCTTGGCTGAGCAACGCGCCGCGTGGGATCAGGTCTGCCAAATGTTCCGGGCGCCTCGGCCCGCGCGCTTGATGGTCGAGGATCTCGATGTTGGCGGCGTTCATGTGCGCGTCTACCGGCCACCTGGCGAAACACCGAAACCCGGCGTCATCTATTTCCACGGTGGCGGCTGGGTGGTCGGTTCCTGCGAGACGCATGACGACATGTGCGCCGAGATTGCGGACCAGGCCGATTGCGTGGTGGTGATGGTGGACTATCGCCTCGCGCCTGAACATCCGCATCCGGCACAGCTTGAGGATTCGCTTAAAGTGCTCGACTGGATGCGAAGTTCGGGCCGCGCCCTTGGCATCGACCCCGCCCGCATCATTGGTGCTGGCGACAGTGCCGGCGGGCAGATGACGGTGGGTCTGGCGCTCAAGCTGCGCGATCTCCGCCTCCCGCCATTGCGTGGCATGGTGCTGATCTATCCGGTGCTGGGGGCCGACACCAACACGTCATCCTACATCCGCAACGCCCATGCGCCGTGCCTTACGCGTGATGAGATGATCTTCTATCTCGAGAGTTTTCTCGGAGAGCGCGGGGCAAAGAACTGGAGCGACCCCTACGCCATTCCCAATATCGCCAGCGATCTCTCCAATCTGCCGCCCGCCTTCATCACCGTCGCCGCTCACGATCCACTTTGCGACGACGGCCTGATCTTCCGTGACAAGATGCAACAGGCAGGCCTCACCGTGGCGCTGCGCGAGGAACCGGCGCTAGCGCATTCCTACATGCGCGCCCGGCACGTTTCGGCGCCCGCCATGGAGGGATTCAAAGCCATCGTCGAAGCGGTCCGCCACCTCGCGCATGAGGGCTGCTTGCCGGATTAATGCGCCCGCGTCTCTCCGGTCGCCAGCCAATGGGCGCAGTCGGCTCCAAGCTCGGCCACGGCTTTCGCTTCATAAGCTGCACTTTCTTCCGCCGGCAATTCATCGCGCCAGCGGCCGTTGGTGCCCTTGTTGATGAAGGTGGCGCCACCACCCTTGAAGTGGACGCCGCCGGCTGGCGTTACCAAAGCGGCGTTGCGCTTCATGTAGTCGAAGGTGCAATGGCTTTCGATACGCGCCAGACGTTCGGCTGAGAGCTGGTAATCGAGAAATGTCGCAATCGCTGCAATCGAACCCGCGAGATCGGTTTTCAGCTGATTGAAATGGATGAGCTTGACATTGGGGAGATGGCGAATGGCCCACCATGACCTGATATTGTCCCAATAAGGCCAGATCGGCTTGCCGTTTTCGGCTACCCAAGTACGGTAGAGTTCGAGAGCGGTTGGCGGACAAGGCGGGAAGGGATCACCTACCAGCCCCGGCCCGTTCATCATGGCACGGCGCTCTTCCGACAAGTTGGAATAGTGATTGAAGAAACTCCAGGCGGCATCGCGGCCATCGCGGCCGATGTAAATGTATTTGGCGGCTGGTGAGAACACCAAGGCCTCGACAGGCAGATGGGTCTTGAGGAAGCGCCGATGCGTCTGCTCGTCCACGGCCTTTCTAACCTCATCCGGCAACAGGCGGAAGTCGATCCAGGGAGATAGCTTCGAAACATTGATTCCTTCGGCGCCATCGAAAATCAATTGCGAGACGATCTGCTGCATCCAGGTGGTGCCGGACTTGGCATAAGTAACGATGATGATGTCATCGTCATGAAACTTGAAACTGTCCCAGATGGTGGAATCAAAATGGTGGTTTTGCAGGTCGCGGGTTTTCGCCGGCCAGGCGATGGTCTCACCCATACTGCACCCCCGGAAGCACGCAGAGCATCTCGAACAGGAAGTTGGCACCGATCAGCGCGGTGTTGCCAACGGGATCGAGCGGCGGCGAGACTTCAACAAGGTCGCCGCCGACGAGATTGAGACCGCGGCAACCGCGGATGATTTCGAGCGCCTGCCAGGTGGAGAGGCCGCCCACTTCCACCGTGCCGGTGCCGGGTGCAAAGGCCGGATCGAGGCTGTCGATGTCATAAGTCAAATAGACCGGGTGATCGCCGATCTTGGCCCGCACTTGCTCCATCAGGGGCGCCAGCGACTTGTACCAGCATTGCTCGGCTTCGATGACGGTGAAGCCCTGCTTTCGCGGCCAGTCGAAATCCTCAGGCGAATAGCCGGAGCCACGAAGTCCGATCTGATAGGTCTTGTCGCAGGCCAGCAGGCCCTCCTCCACGGCGCGGCGGAACGGCGTGCCATGGGCGATCTTCTCGCCGAACATCTCGTCATTGATGTCGGCATGGGCATCGACATGGATCATCGCCACCGGCCCATGCTTCTTTTTCATCGCTCTGAGAATGGGCAGCGTCAGCGTGTGGTCGCCGCCCAGCGTCAGCGGAATGCAGTTATGGGCGAGAATGCCGTCATAGGCCTTCTCGATGATGCCAACGGTCTTTTTCAGGTCAAAGGTATTGATGGCGACATCGCCGATATCGGCAACCTGCAGCGACTCGAAGGGTTTGGCCCTCGTTGCCATGTTGTAGGGCCTGAGCATGCAGCTCTCGGCCCTGATCTGGCGTGGCCCGTGCCGCGTGCCTGAACGGTTTGAGGAACCGATGTCGATCGGCACGCCGACGAAGCAGACATCCAGCCCCTCGGCCGTACTCTGCGTCGGCAGCCGCATCATGGTGGCCGGCCCGGCAAAGCGCGGCATGTCGTTGCCGCCCAGCGGCTGGTTGAAACGTTTGGTCATGGCGGCCTCCCCTGTGCAGTTGCCATTATCTCCGCCAGGTGCGGGGGTTTGGCAAGGGCGGCATTTGTGGCCAAAAAAATGGGCCCCAAAGCGGGGCCCAGTTGTTTGCAGGGGGGAGGAGTACGTCTGCAAGGATTAAAGCACGGTGACGCGGGCGCCCAACTTCACAAAGCGGTAGAGTTCGGTCACATCGGCGTTGAGCATGCGGATGCAGCCAGAGGACGCTGCCTTGCCGATTGATTCCGGGGCGTTGGTGCCGTGGATGCGATAGATCGACGAGCCCAAGTACATGGCGCGGGCGCCCAGCGGGTTTTCCGGTCCGCCGCCCATGAACACTGGCAGTTCCGGATGACGGGCGCGCATTTCAGCAGGCGGCGACCACGACGGCCACTTGGCCTTGGCCGAAACCTTGTGGGTGCCCTTCCACTCGAAGCCCTTCTTGGCGGTGGCGACGCGGTACATCGCGGCCTTGCCGTTGCCGAGGACGAGGTAGAGGCGGTTCTGCTTGGTGTTGATGATGATCGAGCCTTCCGGGGCCTTGCTGGCGAAATCGACGATCTTGGCGCGCTTGAAGGGCGACTGGGCGACATCCTGGGTCGGCGAGGCCGAAGCCGGGACGATCACTACGCCTTGGGCAGCGGCACCCTGCTGGCTGGGGCTGAGCGAGGCAGCGGTTGCTGCGGAAGCGAAAAGGCCGAGGCTGAGCGCTGCGGCGGCGGCGAAACTGGTGAAGAGCTTGTTCATGGTCGTTTCCCTCTCGGTATGTCTTTGTTGGCAACCGTTCTATGTCCGGCGGCCTGAACCAAATCTGAGCCGGCGATTTATCTGCCGTTCATATTTGCAATCGGTGTGGCGGCTTGTAACGTGGGGCACAGGGAAATCTGTGCTGTGAATCACATGTTCGAAAGCAAAACGAAAAAATACGAAGAACTCGAGGATCCGGGCATTCGCGCCTTCCTGCGCGAAGGCGACGCGCTGTACCCCGAAAACACTGTGAATTTCACGATTTCCGAGCAGCGCGCCGTCTATGATCGCTATTGCGCACATTTCCGCAAAGCCCGGCCCGAAAGTATCGAAACGAAGGATGTTACTTTCGCTTCAGTTTCGTGCCGTCACTACTGGAAGCGCGGATCAACCGGCGCTCCCGTCTTGATCTACCTGCACGGTGGCGGCCATGTGGTTGGTGGGCTCGACAGCCATGACGATGTCTGTGCCGAAATCGTTGATGCGGCGGAAATCGATGTCATTTCAGTCGATTACCGGCTGGCGCCTGAGCACCCGTTCCCAGCTGCCTTCGACGATAGCTGGGCAGTGCTGCAGGACGTTGCGAAGACCCATGCCGCCATCATCCTTGGCGGCGACAGTGCCGGCGGCAATCTGACGGCGGCCCTGGCGCTCAAGGCCCGCGACAATGGTGGACCAGCGCCCAAGGGCCAGGTGCTGATCTATCCCGGCCTCGGCGGCGACACGTCGCGCGGTTCCTTCATCACCCAGGCCAATGCGCCGGGCCTCTCCACGGTGGACATTCTCTATTACCGCGACGTCTATGGCGGCGGTGGCTCGAAATATGCCGAGCCGTTGCGCGAGACGGATTACACCGGTCTGCCGCCCGCCTTCATCGTTGCGGCGGGCCTCGATCCGGAGCATGACGACAGCATCGCCTACGCCACGCAGCTGATCGCGGCTAGCGTCCCGGCGCGGGTCCGCGACGAGCCCATGCTGGTTCACGGTTTTCTTCGTGCGCGGAACATGAGCGTTCCGGCCCGCGCCAGTTTCGATGCCATCACTGCCGCCTGCGCTTCGTTGGCGCATCACGGCCGCCTGCCTTAGAGGATGAACACATGACCATCACGACGATCAAGGACCTGCCGCGCAAGACAAAAGAGGTCGAGAATTTCTGGATCCCGATGTCAGACGGCGTGAAGCTGGCGGCGCGCATGTGGATTCCGAAGGATGCGGAAAAGAACCCGGTGCCCGCCCTCCTCGAATACCTGCCCTATCGCAAGCGCGACGGCACGCATCTGCGCGATGCCCTGACGCATCCATACTTCGCAGGCCACGGCTACGCCTCGATCCGTGTCGATATGCGCGGCTCTGGCGACTCGGATGGCATCATGCTCGACGAATACACCAAGCAAGAGCAGGACGACGCGCTCGAGGTCATCGCCTGGATCGCCCGGCAATCCTGGTGCACGGGAAAGCTCGGCATGTTCGGCATTTCCTGGGGCGGCTTCAACGCCCTGCAAGTGGCGGCGCGGAAACCTCCCGCACTCAAGGCCATCATAACCATCTGCTCCACCGATGACCGCTATGAGGATGACGTCCACTACAAGGGCGGCACGGTTCTCAACGAAATGCTGGGCTGGGCCGCCACCATGCTGGCCTATTCGTCGCGCCCGCCGGACCCGGCCATCGTTGGCAACAAGTGGCGCAAGATGTGGATGCAGCGGTTGGAGCACGAGCCCTTCCTCGCCATCGACTGGCTGAAGCATCCGCATCGCGACGCCTATTGGAAACATGGCTCGGTGTGTGAAGACTTCGCCGCCATCGAAGCGCCGACGCTCATCGTCGGCGGTTGGAACGATGCCTATTCCAATGCCGTGCCCCGCCTGATGAAGGGTCTGCGCACCACAAGGAAAGCCATCATCGGGCCATGGGCGCATAAATACCCGCATTTCGCGGTGCCGGAGCCGCGCATCGGTTTCCTGCAGGAGGCTCTGCGCTGGTGGGACCAGTGGCTGAAGACCGAGCCCACTGGCGTCTCCCGCGATCCCGACTTCCGTTACTACGTCATGGAGCCGTTCAAGCCCGGCACATTCCCGGAGCGCATCAACGGCCGCTGGCTCGGCGACTCGTTCTGGGGCTTCGGCAATACCGACACCAAGAAATGGGCGCTGAATGCCACTGGCATCGGCCCGACGCCGGGCGAGGAAAAAGCTCTCACGATTTCCTCAAAGCAGACAACGGGTGCGGATGGCGGCGAATATTGCATCATCTGGCTTGGCCCAGAATTCCCCGGCGATCAGGCAAAAGATGACGCGCAATCGATCACCTTCGATACGCCCGCCTTGCTGAGTGACATCGACATCGTCGGCCAGCCCGCCGTCGAGCTCGACTTCTCGGTTGATAAACCGATAGCCTCGGTTGCCGTGCGCCTGAACGATGTGTGGCCAACGGGTGAAGTCTCGCGCATCACCTATCACCTGCAGAACCTCTGCATGAGAGATAGCCGTGAGGCGCCGACCGCACTCGTGCCCGGCACCCGCTACAAGATGAAGATCAAGCTCGACGACATCGCCTGGCGCGTGCCGAAAGGCCACAAACTCCGCGTGGCGATTTCGACAAGTTACTTTCCGATGATGTGGCCCGCGCCCGAGCCCGTCACACTCACCGTCTATGCGGGCAAGTCGCTGCTGCATTTGCCACTGCGCAAGGACATCGCCAACGAGACGCCACTGTCGTGGAAATCATCGGAAGCCGCCGAGCCTGCGAAGCTCAAGGAACTGCGCAAACCCTCCAACAAGCGCGAGACCAGTTACGACGAAAAGACAGGCGCCATGAAAATCGAGATCATCGATGATTTCGGCGAGCAGGACTTGAAACCGCACGGCATGGTCATCTCAGGAGCTGGCCGCGAGAGTTACTCGATCCTGCCGGACGATCCGCTGTCCGCCAAAATGGAAACCCACTGGACCGAGGAAAGGCGGCGCGGCACGTGGGCTACGCGCACCGAAACCTACGGGCTCGGGCGCGGGCCACATCATCGGAAAGTAACTTGTCGAAATCGCCACGCGGAGTTTGTGGC
>JANLTS010000314.1:0-10447 GCA_031363045.1 Hyphomicrobiales bacterium | reverse complement strand
GGCGCAAACATCGGCGCCCGGCCCGTAGTGCCATCCGCCTGGGTTTGGAACCAATCCTCGGCGCCACCAAGCCACTGCCGGTCGCGCAGCCGCAAGTTTTCATGCGAGATGCGTTGGCTACGGGTCAACAGCGAATAGGCGAATTGCGGCGGCGGCAGGTCGAGATAACGCTCGACGCGCTCAAACCATTCCAGGCTGTTGCGGGCTGCCGATTGCAGCCGCAGGACTTTGACGCGGCGCTCATCCTGATAGCGCCGGAAAGCCTGTTCGAGTGTCGGTTCGGAATGCAGGTATTCGGCAAGTGCGATGGCGCTGTCGAAGGCAAGCCGCGAGCCCGAACCGATGGAGAAATGCGCGGTGGCCGCCGCATCGCCCATCAGCACGACATTCTCATGGAACCAGGTGCTGCAGATGACGCGCGGAAAATTCATCCACACCGCCGAACCGCGCAAATGCGTGGCGTTCGACATCAGCGCATGGCCACCAAGATGACGGGCGAAGATGCGGCGGCAGGATTCGACTGTGTCTTCTTTCGACATATCCTTGAAGCCCGAGCGGTCCCAGGTCTCTTGGCTGCATTCGACGATGAAGGTCGCGGTACTGTCATCGAATTGATAGGCATGCGCCCAGACCCAGCCATGCGGGGTCTTCTCGAAGATGAAGGTGAAGGCATCATCGAATTTCTGCTTGGTGCCAAGCCACACGAACTTGCACAGGCGCGTGTCGATCTCAGGCTTGAAGACTTGCGCGTATTCCTTGCGGACCAGCGAGTTGATGCCATCGCTGGCGACCACCAGATCATATTCGCGGCGATAGTCCTCTGCCGAACGGAACTCAGATTCAAAGCGCAGATCAACCCCCAGCTCGCGGGCCCGCTCTTGCAGGATGACCAGCATTTGCCTGCGGCCGATACCGGCAAAGCCATGACCACCAGACACAGTGCGAACGCCATTGTGGACGACCGCAATATCGTCCCAATAGGCGAAGTGATCGCGGATCGCAGCAGTCGACTTGGGATCGTTCTTCTGCATCCGGCTGAGCGCTTCGTCCGACAGCACGACGCCCCAGCCAAAGGTGTCGTTGGCACGGTTACGCTCCAGCAGCGTGACTTGGTGAGAGGCATCGCGCAGCTTCATCGAGACGGCGAAGTAGAGGCCTGCGGGGCCGCCGCCAAGACAGAGAATTTTCATGTCCCTCATCCTCACCCGGAGTTCGCGCGACGCGATTCCGGAGTGGAAATTGACACCGGCCGGAATATAATTCAAGTTTAAAATATTCAGGCTTGAAACTTTTTGGCAGCGGGGCAATGATGCGCCATGGATCTGATCGTTGAACACCGGGATGGCTGGACCGGCTTGACCCTGAACCGGCCGGAGGTGCGGAACGCTCTCAACACGGCGTTGTTGGCGAGGTTGGCGGCAACGCTGGGCGAACTTGCCGCGACCAAGGCCTGCCGAGCGGTCGTGCTTTCAGGCGCTGCCGGCAACTTCGCGGCGGGCGCCGATATCGGCGAACTCGAGCACAAGACCACCGCCGATGGCGTGAATGACCCGCGCAAACCGCATTGGGCGGCGATCCGTGCATTCCCGAAACCGCTGATAGCGGCGGTCGATGGCTTTGCACTGGGCGGCGGTTTCGAGCTCGCCCTCATGGCCGATTGCCTCGTTCTTGGCGCCACCGCCAAGCTGGGTCTTCTCGAAACCAACCTCGGCCTCATTCCAGGCGCGGGCGGCGGCCAGCGGCTGATGGGCCTCATCGGCCGGGCGCGCGCCATGCGCATGGTGCTGACCGGCGAGATCATCGATGCCAGGACGGCCTATGACTGGGGCATCGCAGCGTGGGCAGCCGAGGCTGAGGCCCTGCCGGTGGCCGAGGCGCTGGCCGCCAAGCTTGCAACCCGAGCACCCCTGGCATTGGCGGCGGCCAAGCAGGCGCTGATTGCCGGCGAGGACAGCGGGTTGAAACTTGCCGAAGAGCGTGCCGGTTTCGAAGCATTGCTCGACAGCGCCGACAAGACCGAAGGCATCCGCGCCTTCCGCGACAAACGCAAACCCGAATTCCGGGGCGAATAGATGATCGTCGGCGTGGTCGGCCTTGGCACCATGGGTCTCGGCATCGCTCAGGTTTTCGCGCAAGCAGGTTTCGATGTGCTGGCAACCGATGCACTTGCAACATCCCGCGCTTCGGCAGCACCACGCATGGCTGCGGCGCTCGATGCCCGTGTCGCCAAGGGCGCACTGAGCGAAGCCGCGCGCGATGCAACGCTGATGCACTTGACCATCGTCGACGAACACCGCGCGATGGCTGGCGCCGGACTAGTGATTGAGGCCATTCTCGAACAGCTCGGTGCTAAGCAGGAGCTGTTTAAATCGCTTGAAAGTGTCGTGGCCGCCGATGCGGTGTTGGCCACCAACACATCATCGCTTTCGGTGGCAACCGTCGGCGCGATGCTGCGCCACCCCTCCCGCCTCGTCGGCCTGCACTTCTTCAACCCAGCACCAGCGATGAAGCTTGTCGAACTCATTGGCCATGCCGGAACATCCGATGACGCAATGACGCGTGCCCGGAATGTGACCGAGGCAGCGGGCAAGACCGTCATCACCTGCCCTGATCGTCCAGGCTTCATCGTCAACCGCTGTGCCAGACCATTCTATGGCGAAGCATTGGCGATGTACGAGGAAGGTCGCACGCCTGCCGCGATCGACGCCACCATGCTGGCCGCAGGCTATCGCATCGGCCCCTTCGCACTGATCGATCTGATCGGTGCCGATATCAACCTCGCCGCCACTGAAGGGCTGAGCGATGCCATGGGCGGGCATCCGCGCTATCATGTGTTTGACACGTTGCGCGCCCAGGTGGGGTCCGGCGCGCTTGGCCGCAAGGCGGGACGCGGGTTCATCTTTCCAGGCGAACCGGGTCCGCCACCCCCTGATGCCGCCGCAATTGCGCTTCGCATCGAGGCCACGCTGGTGAATGAAGCTTGCTTTCTCCTGGCCGAAGGCGGTGTCAGCCGCGATGGCATCGACACGGCGATGAAACTCGGTCTCAACTTTCCGCGCGGACCCTTTGAGATGCTTGAACGGCATGGGGCTCCAACAATCTGCGCCACGCTGGCCGCCCTTGAGGCCGCGGCACCATCACATCTCATAGGGCGCTATCGTCCCGCGCCGGAGTTGGATAAGCAATGACCGAAGTCTTCATCTGCGCCATGCGGCGTACCCCGATTGGCCGCCATGGCGGCGCCCTGGCGATGCTGCGCCCCGATGACATGGCGGCCTTTGCCTTCAACGCATTGCTCGACCTGCATCCTGGCATCAGTGTCGATGAGGTAATCCTCGGCTGCGCCAATCAGGCGGGCGAAGACAATCGCAATGTCGCGCGCATGGCGGTTCTGCTGTCGCGCTTACCCGAGACGGTTCCGGCCATCACCCTCAACCGGCTTTGCGCCAGCGGGCTAGACGCCGTCATCGCCGCAGCCCGCGCCGTGCGCGATGGTGCCGATGTCATCATTGCCGGCGGTGTTGAAAGCATGACCCGCGCGCCCTTCGTGATGCCCAAGGCTGAAGTGGCATTTTCGCGCCAGGCCGAAATCTTCGACACGACAATCGGCTGGCGCTTCATCAATGCGCGGTTGGCTGCGACCTACGGCACTGACGCGATGCCCGAGACCGCCGAAAATGTCGCAGCCGAATATAAGGTGTCGCGCGCCGATCAGGATGCCTATGCGCTCCGCTCGCAGCAACGCTACGACGCAGCTTGGCATGCCGCCGACATCGTGCCCGTGACCTTGCACAGCCGCAAGGGCGATACGATTGTTACCGCCGATGAACATCCGCGCCCCACGAGCCTCGAACGGCTAGGCGCACTGCCAACACCCTTCCGTCAGGGCGGAACAGTGACGGCCGGCAATGCCGCCGGCATCAACGATGGCGCCGCCGCTGTGATCCTGGCATCAGCCAAAGCCGTGAAGCAATACGCGTTGACTCCGTTAGCCCGCGTGGGTGCGGCAGCAAGTGCCGGCGTGCCGCCGCGCGTGATGGGCATCGGCCCTCTTGCCGCAACCGAATTGCTGGTCAAGCGCGGCGGTCGGGAACCCTCCTCGCAAAGCGTCATCGAATTGAACGAGGCTTTCGCCGCACAGGTTCTGGCTTGCACGAGGCAGTGGCGTCTGAACGATGACGATTCCCGTGTGAACGCCAGAGGCGGCGGCATCAGCATGGGTCATCCGCTCAGCATGTCGGGTGCGCGGATTGCCGGAACGGCGGCAAGGCGGCTGGCCGAGAGCGGGGGAGAGACGGCACTGGTAACGCTCTGCGTCGGCGTCGGTCAGGGTGTCGCGCTGGAATTGCTGAAGGTCTGAGAACAGCAACGCCTCAGGCGAAGCTGCGGATCGTCGCGATGACGCCGTCGAGCGTCTTGCCCTCTTCATCCTTCAGCGCCGCCTCGCGCAGGCGGCGGGCCCACTCGGCGGCATTCTCGTGGTGGGCGATCGATGCGATAGCCGTCAGTACACGGTCGAATTTCGACAGGCCCCGCGCATGCGTATCGGAATAACCTTTCACCAACCGGCGGCAGCGGATGACTTCGACAGCGAGATCATAGTTGGTAGCGCGATAGGAGAGCGCGGTGGCGAGCCAGCCTTCGAGATGCGCCAGCTCATGGGCATGCCGCAGCGTGCGCCGCCGCCAGCCCTTCATGCCACCCAGCACATAGAGCGTCACGAAGGAGGTGAGCGAATCGCTGCGCAGCCGGCGTCCCTTGTTGAACCAGCGATCGAGTCTCGCCATCCAGGTGGGGCTCGCTTCGACACGAGCACCCAGGCCCGCAGGCAGCATGCCGGCGATTTCCTCGGCGCGCGGATGCATGAATTCGGTGAGCCGCAGCAACCGCTCGTCCCTCACATCCATTTCTTGCTTTATGCGCGCGAAGCGTTGCTGCCTTGTCTTGAGATCGGCAACGCGGATGATGTCGTCATAGGCCATGGCATTGGCGATATATTTCGCGGCCTCGCGCGTCAGCATATGGCCGTGGACCGCATCGTCGTGGCCGAGCACCAACTCGACGCGCGACAAATACTCCGCGCCATAGGAGACGTTCTGGAAGTCGACGACCTTGCGCAATCCCGGCAGTGCCAGATCGGCGACAACAGCCGGAAGCGCCGAGACACGCGCCACCAACCTGTCCCACTCCGCCATCAGTGGGGCGGGACCTGTGACGCGCAGCATCACGGCGGACGGACCCGAAATCGCTTCATCCGTGTGCGGACTCTTCGTCGCATCGAAGCCAGCAGCGAAGGCCTGGAGCGAGCCGTCGATGCCTTTGCCACCGGCCCTGATCGCCGCTTCAAATGCCGCGCGCGGGAACGGCAGGGTGCCCGATGCCGCGAGTGCGCCGAACAGCGAAGCGGAAATGATTGAGCCATGCTGCACGGCCAGTGCCTCGAAATCCGCCGCGATGAACTGCCGCGCCGCAATTCCCGCTCCCGCCATCACCTCTGAGGATGATGCAATGCCATCGCCCGGCACCATCTTCTCCGAGACAGCGAGTGCGCGGTGCGTGGAGGCGATCAACACCGTACGGTCCGGCGTCACGAAACCGCGAATGATGGCGCGGCCCGCTTCCATCATCTCGGCGGCGATCATGATGTCAACATCACCGGCAGCCGGCATCAGCGAAAACACCGGCGTGCCCGCACCCGCTGGCGCCATTTCGATATAATAGACAGTCGCCCCGGTGCGCTGTGACACGCCAGCGACCGAAGTTGCCTGCGCAACATAGCCATTGGCCCGCGCCACATCCTCGATCCACCGCGTTAGTACGCCACCGCCCTGCCCGCCGACCGCCAGAATGGCGAGCTTGATGATGCCGAAGTTCACGTCACCTCCCCGAAGGACACAACGCGCGCCGCGCGGCGCGATTGCAGCCAGGCAATTACCCGAAGGCGGAACCCGGCGATGCGGCTTTCACACGGCGATGGATTGTGCACCACATCGGCGCGATAGAAGGATGGACAGAGAATGGCCGCATCCGCCACCTCGCCGCAATTGCCGCAGCCGACGCAGGACTGATCGATGGCCGCCACTGGATCATCGCGCAGGGGATCATCGAGCTTTTTGAGCGACAGCGACGGGCAGCCCGACAGCCTTATGCAGGCATGATCGCCGGTGCAGATGTCCTCATCGACTCCGAAGCGCGGCGCCTCGACCCTGCGGCCTTCCTTGATCGCCTTTTGCGCCAGTGGTTTCTCGCGGCGCTGGCGGTTCAACATGCATTCGGACGAGGCGACAATCACCTTCGGCCCCGGCGCATCCGTCGTCAGCGCTTCGAGCAGCACGTCGCGCATGCGGGTCACATCATAAGTGCGGTCAACTACGCGCACCCAATTGATACCAACACCGTTCAACGCCTTCGAGATCGGATGCTTCGTCGACTTCGTGGCATTGTCGGCGCGGCTCGACATGATGTCCTGCCCGCCAGTGGCGGCGGAGTAGAAGTTGTCGACGATGACCGCCACCGAATCGGATTTGTTGAAGGCCATGTTGGTGAAGGACGACGACAAGCCATTGTGCCAGAAACCGCCGTCACCAATGATCGACAGGGCGCGGCGTTCACCACCGCCGTCGAAAGCCGCATTGGCGGCAGGCCCCAGGCCATAGCCCATGGTGGCGCCACCAATCTCGAAAGGTGGCAAGGCGCCGAACAGATGACAGCCGATATCGGCGCTGATCTGCAGCTTGCCGGTTTGCTTTTGCACCAGCTTCATCGCCGCGAAGATCGGCCGTTCCGGACACCCGGTGCAAAAGCCAGGCGGGCGGATCGGCACTGTCTTGGTCAGGTCTGGCAGGCTCTGCCGTTCCGCATTGGGAGCGCGCACGACCGATGGCAATAATCCAGGTGCTGCCTGCTTCAGGAAGGCAGTGAGGCTGTCGAGCATGACCTGGCCGGTATACTCTCCAGCCATCGGAAAAATATCCTTGCCGTGCAGCCGCACCTTCGACTGCGCGCGGTAAAGAAAAGTCGAGAGCTGCTGTTCGATAAATTCCGGCTGTCCCTCCTCGATGATGAGGAGGCTCTCCTTGCCAACGCAGAAGTCGAGAAATTCGGACGCGACCAGCGGATAGGTGACGTTCAAAACATAGAGCGGCACGTCGCTGTTGCCATGGAGATCGGCAAGGCCCAGACGCTGCAGTGCGCGGATGACGCCATTGAATAAGCCGCCTTGAACAACGATTCCGATGGGTGCTTGAGCCGGCCCGAAGATTTCGTTCAGCTGGCGTTCGCGGATGAATTTTTCGGCGGCGGGCCAGCGGTTCTTCACCTTGTCCTGCTCATGCGCATAAGACATCGGCGGCAGCACGACGCGCGAGAAATCTGAACGCGGATCGGACAGTGCATCCCGCACGGTAAGCGCCGGGCGGCGGTTGTCTTTGGCTTCAAACGTGCCGGTGACATGGCACGAGCGGATGCGCACCATCAGCATCACCGGCGTGTTGGAGGCTTCCGACAACTCGAAACCATCGCCCACCGCCTTGACGATCGAGGCCAAGTTGGGGCGCGGATCGAGCAGCCAGAACTGCGACTTCATGGCAAACGCATGGGGGCGCTCCTGCATGATGGACGAGCCTTCGCCATAGTCCTCGCCGACGATCACCAGCGCCCCGCCGTTGACACCCGAGGACGCGAGATTGGCCAGTGCATCAGACGCGACATTGACGCCAACCGAACCCTTGAACGTCACAGCACCACGGATCGGATAATGTACTGAGGCCGCCAGCATCGCCGCCGCGGCAGCCTCGTTGGCATTGGATTCAAAACGGACCCCCAGTTCCGCCAGCAGCTCCTCTGCATCGGCCAGCACGTCCATCAGATGCGAGATGGGCGCGCCCTGATAACCCCCGACATAACCAACGCCATTTTCGAGCAGCGCCTTGGTGATGGCCAGGATGCCTTCGCCGGTGAAGGTCTGGCCATTGCCCAAGCGCAGATCTTCGACTTCCGCCTTGAACGATCTTTCGGCCATGCCTCAGTTCCTCTTCTTCTGTTGCGGCCTGATCAATCAGAATTCGTGCTTGCGTATATTGCCGAGCACCTTCTGCAAGGTGCCAGTGAAGGCATGGCGTTCATCCTCCGCAATGCCGCGAAACATGCGCGCATAGCTCTCGGCCATCCGCGGCCACAGCGTCTCGAACGCGTTCCGGCCTTGCTCGGTCAGAAAAACGCGGGTGGCGCGGTTGTCATCGGGATCGTCTTCGCGGCGGATCAGGGCTTCTGCCGACAGTTGGTCCAGCGCCCGCGACAGCGTCGATTGTTCGACCACCGTATAAACAGCCAGCTCGCGGATCAGCAGTCCGTCAATGACGGAAAGAACGGCAAGCGTACGCATCTTCGGCGTCGTCAGGCCAAGTTCCGCCATCTCGTCGCGGAGTGAGGCATTATAGAGGCCCATGATGCGGTTCATCAGATAGGGCGCGTAGTTCGACAGCCCGATTTCGCCCAGTCGTGGCACAGTCGCGGCCGGCTTGTCGCTGGGCGGACGGTCCATCATGCACCGAGCCTTTTCGCCGCGAGGAAACCTGAGCCGCCACCAAGTCCGGGGCCAGGATGGGTCGAGGCGCCGATATGCAGGAGCCCGCGCAGTTTCGTCACGCCATTTGTCGAATGCGCGAACGGCCGCCAGATGAAGAACTGGTCGATGCTGCATTGTCCGCCGTAAGGATCGCCACCGACGAGATTGATGTTCATGGCTTCAAGATCGGCCGGCGAATAGGCCCGGCGCTTAAGTTTGATCTTGTCGAAGTCTTTGATGTGCCGCTTGAGGATGGTTTCAAGCCGGTCAGCAAACGCCTCGCGCGTTGCTTCCGACCACGTGCCGTCGGTGGCGATCTCGCCTGCCGCATCGCCCTTCACGGTGCGCGGTGCATCGGGAACTTGCAGCCACAGGATCGCCTTGCCATCGGGACAGCGCGTTGGATCGAGCTTATGGGGCTGGCCCACGCAGATCGTCGGCGTGACCGGCAACATGCCGCGCTCGGCTTCATTGGCGGCTTTCGACACGGCGTCAATGCCGTCGGTCAGATGAATCAGTGCCACGTCATCGAGGCCGGAACTCAGCCAATCGGGCGGATGATCGAGGGCATAATGCAGTTGAAAATTTCCCCGGCCATGGCGAAAGGCCATTGCCGCCGCGCGATCTTGTGGCAGATCGACGTCGCGCAACAGGCGCTGCTGCAATTGCCCGGGCGCGACTGATGCCAGAACCGAACCGCAGGCAATCTCCTCGCCATCCGTCAGCTTGACGCCAGCCACGCGGCCATCCTTGACGAGGATGCGATCGGCATCGGCGTTGCAACGGATCGTGCCGCCCTTCTCTTCAATCAGTGCACGGAAGGCTTGTGCCGCGCGGCCCGCTCCACCCTTGCAAACGGGAGCACCGGCGGCCTCGAGCGCGAAGGCGATGACCTTGCCCATCTGGCCCGAGTAGGTGCTTTCCGGCGTCAACCCGCAATGCAGCACCCAAGGCGCGAAGAGCGCTTGCACCAGCGGGCTCTGATAGCCGGTTTCGAGCCAGCCACGCGCCGGAATGAGTGCTGTTCCAAACCACGCCAGCAGCCCGCGCAAACCGCGCTTGCGAGCCTGAGCGAACAACAGCTTGAAAGTCGCCCAACTCCACAATTCGCCGCCCAGCAATGCAAACAGGAATGGCGCATCGGCGGCAATACCCCCCACTTCCGCCGCATGGCGATCACCATCACCGGGAGCCAGCGCATTGAAGGCAGCAACGTTTTTCGCCCGGTCAATGCTGAACACGAGCGACGAACCATCCGGCCGCAGTACGGCGGTCGGATGGGCAGAGTGGCAATATTCAAATCCATGCCGGGCAAGATGGCCACCAAGGGCCGCACCCGCCGGTCCCGTCATAAACAAAACGAAGGTCGCGGCCATCACGTCATGGTGAAAGCCCGGCAGCGTGATCTCCTCGGTGCGAAGACAGCCGCCGGGACGATTGGCGCGCTCCAGCACAAGCACGCGATCACCCTTCAGCGCCAGCATCGCGGCAGCGACCAGCGCGTTGATGCCGGACCCGATGATGACGTGATCGGGCCGCATGGCCTTTAGCCCTTCGGCACGAGGGCCAATGCGCGGATCGGCGAACCCGTGCCGTTCTTGATCTTGAGAGGTGCCGCAATCAGGATCGCGCCTTTGGGCGGCAGCTTGTCGAGATTGGCCAGCGAGGCGAGGCCGAAGCAGTTATTCTTGTGCAGCAGGTTATGGGCCGGGAACGGTGGGTTCATGCCGCCAGCTTGCCCGGCATCCGTGCCGATGCACTGGCTGCCCCAGCCGGCGATTTTTTTCTCCAACAGGTAAGTGATGACCTCGGCCGGTGGTCCCGGCGTGTGCGGGCCAGTCGCATCGGCATTGAGGAACAGCGCCTCATCATGGGCGCGGG
>JANLTS010000302.1:0-5614 GCA_031363045.1 Hyphomicrobiales bacterium | reverse complement strand
CGATTCCCGGCCAGCGCCAGCTGCACCTCGTCCCACAGCGCCTCATTGATGATAGCATCATGCTGGCCCGGATAGCACGTGCCCTTGTGCACGATCTCACCGCGATAAATCCGGTTCTGCAGCATCCGGTAGAGAGCGCCGCGGTTGATCGCCGTACCCCCGCTCGCGCGTCCGAACCTGTTCGTCCGGGCTTTGCTGGCAATGTTGTCCGCTTCCAACTCATCCTTCAAGGCATTGACAGATTTGAGGGTCGCGTATCGCTCGAAGATGTGATGCACGGTTTCGGCTTCCCCGACATTTACAACGAGTTTGCGATCATCAACATCGTAGCCCAGCGGCACGACGCCACCCATCCACATGCCCTTTTGTTTGGATGCAGCGATCAAGTCGCGAATCCGCTCGCCGGTGACCTCACGCTCGAACTGGGCGAAGGAGAGCAGCATGTTCAGTGTCAGCCGCCCCATCGAGGTGGTGGTATTGAATTGCTGCGTCACCGAAACAAACGATACCCCCTTGGCATCGAAGGCATCGACGATCTTGGCG
The DNA here is from genome assembly GCA_031363045.1 of Hyphomicrobiales bacterium. Lineage (GTDB taxonomy): Bacteria > Pseudomonadota > Alphaproteobacteria > Rhizobiales > Aestuariivirgaceae > Aestuariivirga. Next base: position 5,071 of record JANLTS010000302.1, on the reverse strand, counting down.
AAGTCGCTGAGCGACCGGGTGAGACGGTCGACCTTGTAGACGACCACCGTGTCGATCCGCCCGGCAGCGATATCCGTGAGGAGGCGCTGCAGGGCAGGGCGTTCCAGCGTGCCGCCCGAGATGCCGCCATCATCATACATGTCGCCGAGCGCCATCCAGCCCGCGCCTTTCTGGCTGAGGATATAGGCTTCACAGGATTCGCGCTGAGCATCCAGGGAGTTGAACTCCTGCTCCAACCCCTCTTCGGAGGATTTGCGGGTGTAAATGGCGCAGCGGGTGACTGCCGCTCCATTGCGTTGGTTGCCGGGCGTGCCAGTTTTACTCATGATCTGACACCTCTGCCTTCTGCTCCGAGGCGTTAGACTCCGTAGTGACTTTCAGCCCGAAGAACCGGGGACCTGACCAGCGTGTGCCGGTGATTTTGCGGGCAATCGCCGAGAGCGACCGCCAATTCTTGTCCTCCCACAGGAACCCGTCCTCGACGACCAGGACTTCATGGGTCACGCCATTCCATGCCCGGAGCAGACGTGCCCCCGACTTCAGAGAGATCGCTCTCGGCTTCGCCAGACCGGACTTCGCCTCCATGGTCCTTGCAAGGTCGGCGATCTGCCGCTTCACGGCAGTCCCCAACCCACCGAGCTTGTTCTCCTGGAGCTTCCAGGCGATCCCAAGTTCAAGAATATCACGGCTCATCTTTTTGGGCGGAACTGCGCGATAGTGTCGCCGCCACGCGACGTGCAACTCGGCGTAGGTCATCACGGCGATGGCAGCGAGTTCGGATGACAGGGAGTTCTCGTTGCCGGCGTGACTCTGTATGCCGTCAACTCGACTGACGATCTCAGCGGCAGCATTGTCGATTCCTGCACCGGTCGGGTTGGCAATCGGCACCATCTGGTGTCCTGTGAACATGGCCATTAAAATCATGCTCCTGCCTGCATAACACGATAGTGGCGGACGCCGTCGTCAGCCTTCTTCGAATTCAGAATCAGCCCCAGTTTCTTCTTGACCGTCCCGGCCAGGAACCCCCGCACGCTGTGGGCCTGCCAGCCAGTGGCGGCCTGGAGTTCATCAATCGTCGCACCGTTTGGCGTGGTCAGGAGTTCCAGGCACCGCTCGATCTTGGTTGTCTTCACGCGCGGCGACGTGTCTTCTGCAGGGTCAGATCCACGTGTAGCCGAGGACGCCTCCGAAGTCATGTCTGTAGGAGTTGTGCTGCTTTCAGTTTCTGATCGCAAGCGATCCCGATCCTGAAGAGAGTCTATCTGCCCCCGAAGCAGGCTGAGTTGTGCCTCCCGGAGCGCCATCACCTTGGTCATGCCGCCGATGCAGTTGCGGTAGAAGCTGGACATGAGCCGGGCCGTCGAATTGTCCTCGACGGACCACAAGGTGGCGATTACCGCCTTGGCGCCGCGCTTCTGCATGAAGCCCCCGAGCCCCTCGATCTCGATGCCGCGACCGATCTCGCCGCTACCTATTGCCGTCTGGCAGGCCGATAGCGTCACCAGGTCAATTCGCTTGAACACATAGCGGGGCGAGTTGAGCTCCGCGAGGCTCAGGACCGTCTCGTCACCCAGCACGAGATGCGAAGCTTCATCGTTATTCTTGAACTTGTAGTGGGTGGCAATATGGATCACCGCATGCTTCTGGCTTCCGGCGGCATCTGAAAGGCTCTCGCGGTTGAAGGCGCCATTTAAGAAGATCGCACCAGGGATTACGCCGCTGTTGCCGCCCTCGACCCGTATGATTGCGCCGAGTTCCGCCCTGACTGCCGGCAGCGGGTTGTGGGCCTTGAACGCATCAGCCCCAAAGCCTGCGGCACTCCAGTCTCCCTGGCGGGGATCTTTCAATTTGTTCATGGCCGCTTCCGTTAGGATCAGCAGTCCCATGTCCTCGACCAGAAAGCGGCTGCCGTCGTGGAGGGCGGCAAAGGGCAAATAGCGAAGCGAGCCAGTCAGTGACAGCAGCAGGACGGGAATACGTCCGTCGGTAGGCGTCGGCGTGATCGACCTTATTGGTTTGATCAGCAGGTCGTGGAGCCTCCGGCCGATCGCCAGGAGTGTAGCCTCGTCCTTCCAATCCATCACTGCCGTGCGGAAAGACGATACCAGCCTGTTCAGTTCGGCATATGTCACCGGCACCTCAAAGGCGTCCTGCTGGCTTATGGTCGTCACGATGCCGCGGATCTTCTCTTTCATCACAATCAGGTGGAGCATCGCCACCGGTGCGTCGAGATATGAGGAGAGTTCCTCCAAGCTACCCTGGAGAGATCCAAGCAGGTCCAGATTGAGAGCTATGGCCTCCTTCGCCAGCGTCGCCCGTGAACTGTACAAGGTTGACATGAGATCTTTGAGCCAGGTTTGGTAGCCCCGGTGATGGGTGTCGAGACGATCGAGGATGTCGTCCAGCCTGGCCTTCTCCGCCGCTGACAGAGCGTCAGACCTCCGCTTCAGCCGCTCCGCCTCCTCCGACAGTTCGAAGGCCTCCTTGTTCAATGCCCGGTCCTTGGCCGTCCAGACCTCCTGCTCGATCCTTGTGAAGTCGACCCGCGTTTCCCGGCCGGCCAGACCGGCATCACGCCGGACGAACTCGTGGAACTCGTCCTCCTTCATCATGCGCATCACCTGCTCGGCCTCGCCCAAACGGCCTTCCCGGATCAGCAGGTCAATCAGGTGGGTGTAGATCTCCTCGTGGCTCGCCAGCAGCGATTGCTGCAATTCCTTCTCGAGATCACGGTTCAAAGACCTGACCTGTTGCAACCCATTCACCGCTTCCTTGCCAAAGAGAATCGCAAGGTCGAGAAGAGCGCTGTCAACCATTCCATCATCAAGAGTTTCCCTTTGCGCCATGGCATGTCGAAGGGCATTGCTGAGCTCATGCAAGACGGAAGACTTACTACTGATCTCCTCGCTTCCGGCTAGCAGTGCGAAGGCGCGACTGATGTCAGCAAGGATATCGTGGGAGAAACCGGCTCTAGCCTGCGAATGTACGAGATTGGCAAGAGATATGGCCAAGTGAAGCCGTCTCGATGGAGTAGATTCATCGGCCAAGACTGTTTCGAATTGCTTCACGGCCTCTTTGAACTGATTGATAGCTTCGCCAAAGCGCGCCATTCCGGACAAGGTTTCACCGAGATTATTGAGGGTACAGGCGACAGCGGCGCGACGGGTAACTCCACGGCATCAGCTCGTCGATCCTGGTAATCTTGTGGTCGGCGATGCGGCCAAGTATGTCTGTGAGCCAGGCTTGTGGATCAACGCCGTTGAGTTTGCAGGTTTCGATCAGGGTGTAGGCAATAGCCATGGATTTGCCGCCGCTTTCCGATCCAGCGAATGTCCAATTCTTCCTGCCGATTGCCACCGGTTTCATGGCGCGCTCGACAGAATTGTTGTCCGCCTCCAGGATACCATTTTCCAGATATGGCCGGGCTTTTGGCAGGCGGCCAAGGGCATAACGGATCGCCTGTGCCAGCGGGGATTTGCCGGATATCCTTGGCAATTGGATACGCAACCACACCTCCAGATCGTCGAAGATGAGCTTGGCGTGTTCCTGACGCAGGACGACGCGCTCCTCCGGCGATTTGCCGCGCGCCCGTTTTTCCACGGCATAGAGCTTGGCAATGCGTTTGATCGCCTCCTCGGCAATGGCCGAGCCTTGCGATTGCTGCACATCGACGAACTTGCGGCGGACATGCGCAAGGCAGGCCATCTCGGATGCCTTGCTCTCACCAAACAATCCGTTGAAGCCGGAATACCCGTCGGCATGGACCCAGCCTGTGTAGCCAGAGAGATGGCCGGCCGGATGGTCGCCTTTGCGATCAATGGTGAACTGGTACCAGGCACAAGGCGGAGCCTGCCCGTTCCACGGCCGCTCGTCCCGGACATAGGCCCAGGCCCGTGCTGTTCTGGTGCGTTTGTTTCCGGGGCTCAGCATCTTGACGGGGGTATCATCCATTGCCCGGCAGGCGATTGCGAAGCAATCTGCCGAGAGGGGGCAAACAGCGCCGGACCTCGCCGCACATGGAGGCCAATTGCATCGGCCAGCGGCTCCAGCAGTGCCGTTGCCTTGCCCACCCAATCCGCCAGGGTCGAGCGCTCCAGATCAACACCCTCGCGCCCATAAATCTGGCTCTGCCGGTACAATGGCAGGTGATCGCAATACTTGCTCACCAGCACATGGGCCAGCAGCCCCGGGCCGGGGCGGCCCCGTTCTATCGGTCTTGATGGCAAGGGGGCTTGCAGGATGTTCTCGCAACGCGAACACGCCATACGCGGGCGGACAATGCGATTGACGATGAAGCGGCCGGGGACATATTCCAGTTCTTCGGTGACATCCTCACCCAGATGCTTCAACCGGCCGCCACAGGCACGGCAGGCATCGCCGGGTGACACTATCGTCTCGTTGCGTGGCAGATGGCCCGGCAAGGGCTGGCGCTTTGGATGCCGCTTCGCCTTGTCTGGCTCGGGTGCTTCGGTGCCCGTGTCATCGGGCGCTGTTTCCGCCGCCCGGGCGATCTCTTCTTCTTCGAGCGTCAGTTCAAGCTGATCGAGGGCTTCGGATGTGGAGCCAAACCGATGGCGGCGCAGTCCGGAAAGCTGATGCTTGAGCTTCTCGATGAGGAAGTCACGGCCGCGTAGTTGCGCCTTGAAGCCGGCGATCTCCATATCGCGTGCTGCAATCTCTGCTTGCCTTTCGGCGAGCAACGCCTGAAGGGCAGACACATCAATCTGGGGATTTGCGGATGTCGGCATCATCATCGATTATGTAGCAAATAATGCGATTCAAGGGAATCCCTGGACGGCATAATAAGCCTATTCTTGTTGGCTTTTTTTGCTTATCCGGTGGTCAGCGGCTGCCATGTTCTTTGCGGCGTCCGCCAATCTATTCCCTCCAGCAACATCGCCAGTTGCGCCGACGACATCGACACCTTGCCGGCTTTCGCTGCTGGCCACACGAAGCGTCCGCGCTCGAGACGCTTGGAGAACAGACAGGCCCCTTGTTGATCCCACCATATGATCTTCAAAAGATCACCACGGCGTCCACGGAAGACGAACAGGTGGCCGCAGAATGGATC
>JANLTS010000276.1:0-1646 GCA_031363045.1 Hyphomicrobiales bacterium | reverse complement strand
TTATAATCAACCACGCGTTTGACCGCGACGAGTACCTTCATGGCAACACCTCAAAATTCTGGCCGGACCCTAGTTACAGGCCCCATTCAAGTCAATTCCGGCAGCGGCATTGGCTGGTCGATTGCGACCATTTGGCCTATCACAACAGTCTGACGATATGGTCCAGATTTGCATCGGGAACGCCGAGTTCGTGCAGGTGTTGGGCGGTGTTTCTGACGTAATCGACACAGGCTCCGGCATCGCCGTGACCTTGGCGGACATAAGCGAGAATCTGATCCGTGGTGAGGGGCCCGGCATATTGGCCGTGGTCGCGGTCTACCACATAGGTCATCGCCCAAACCGTGCGGTTGCTTTCGAGAATCAGAGGCAGCTTCACCTCTTTGTACACATGGGTGACAAGTTCACGTTCTTGCAGATAGGCAAGGGTATGTGGCCAGTTTTCGTCTGCGACTTCGAAGGCGACGCCGTGGCAATGGCCGCCCTTGTCGAGGCCAAAGACCAACCCAAGGCATTCCGGAGTGCCGCGATACTTGTGGGAGAGGACGCAGAGAGAGCGGTGCCACCCATCGAGGCGGGCGGATTCGGAATGGACAAAACTGAAACCGGGACGCCAGATCAGCGAACCGTAACCAAAGACCCAATGTGTCGCAGCGTTCATTTCTTGTGGTCAGGTCCACGCCCGAAGTCTGGTGCTGCTGTATCCTGGCCTGCCTGAATGATGCCAAGGCGCACGTCGCGTGCACGCGTGAAAAGATCAAACAGCGTGTCACCATCGCCCCAGCGAATGGCACGTTGCAACAGTGACAATTCTTCCGAAAAGCGGCCCAGCATTTCCAGCACGGCTTCGCGGTTGTTGAGGAAGACGTCGCGCCACATGGTGGGATCGGAGGCGGCAATGCGGGTGAAGTCACGAAAGCCGCCAGCGGAATATTTGATGACTTCGGACTTTGTGACTTCTTCGAGGTCTGCCGCCGTTGCCACAGTGTTGTAGGCAATCAGATGCGGTAGATGGCTGGTGATGGCGAGGACGAGGTCATGATGTTCCGGTGTCATCTCATCGACCATGGAGCCCAATGCTTCCCAGAAGGCTTTGAGTTTGACGACAGTCTCCGGATTGGCGTGAGGAGGTGGCGTCAAGATGCACCAGCGATTGTCGAACAGGGTGGCAAAACCAGAGCGCGGACCTGACTGTTCCGTGCCTGCAATGGGGTGGCCGGGAATGAAGTGCACATTGAGGGGAAGGTGAGGGGCCACGTCGCGCACGACAGCCCCTTTGACGGAACCGACATCAGTGAGAATTGCGCCCGCTTTCAGATGCGGCGCGATTTCTGCTGCGAGTTCGGCATAGGTGCCAACGGGTGTGCAGAGGATGATGAGGTCAGCGCTCTGTACAGCCTCCGCCGCTGTTTCGTGCACCGTATTGACAATGCCAATTTCGAGCGCGGTGGCCCGGGTTTCAGCACTGCGGGCGTAGCCTGAGATGTGTCCGGCCAGATTTTTGCGCCGCATGGCGTGGGACAGTGACGACCCGATGAGGCCCAGTCCCAACAGTGCGACTTTCCCGAACATCACCGTCATGCCAGAAAATCTTTCAGTATGCGGACGAGTTTGTGATTGGCGTCTTCGGTTCCCACTGAGATGCGCAG
>JANLTS010000180.1:0-5179 GCA_031363045.1 Hyphomicrobiales bacterium | reverse complement strand
GCCGATCCCGAGCAGCAGTACTTCAGCGATGGCATCACCGGCGACATCACCGACCGCCTGGTACGCTTCCGCAAGTTTGTGGTGATCGGTCAGTACTCCGCTCGGGCCTTTCGTGGCGAAACACCCGACTTCACGGCGATCCGCAACACGCTCAAGGCCGACTTTGCCGTGACCGGAACGATCAGGCGCGCCGGCGAGCGCGTTCGTATCGCCGTGCGCCTGTCCAGTGCAGAAACGGGTGAAGCTATATGGGCTGAGCGTTATGACCGGCCCGTATCAGACATTTTCGTTCTTCAAGACGAGATCAGTGAGCTTGTCGCCGCCGCCATTGCCAGCCATCTGGCAGTCGAGATCAACGTGCGGAGCACCGCCAAGCCACATGCGAGCCTGACGAGCCACGAGCACATGTTGCAAGGCTATTGGCACTACCGGACGTTTACCCCGACCAGCGATCTGGTGGCGCGGCGATGTTTCGAACAAGCCGTCGCCCTTGACCCCGGCAATGCCGAGGCCCTGGCCTGGGTCGGCTGCACCTATTGCTCCGCCTGGGTTTATGACTTCTCCGCGGAGAACGCCACGAGGGCGGCCGAACTCAGCGCCAGGGCCGTTGCACTCGATCCTCTCAAGGCCATCAACCACTCCATACATACGTATGCGCTGTTGTGCACCGGCGATCTCACTGCCGCCTTGCGTGCCAGCGAACGAGGCCTGGCTCTCAAGACCGGCGAACCTGGAATTCTGGTCAACCGTGGCCTGACTTTGGCCTATGACGGCCGGTCCACCGAAGCCCGGGACTTGATGGCTCAGGCACTGCGGCTCGAGCCCTTGCCGCCGCCTTGGTTTGCCGAATTCAACAGCGTCATCGCATTCACCGAGGAGCGTTACGAGGAAGCACTCGCAGGCGTTGAGCCGCAATGCGATCATGCCTGGGACATCATGTATGCCTTGGCTTGTTACGGGCATCTGGGGCGTGTCGAGCAGGCGCGTGCGGCTCTTGCAAAGTTGCGGCAGCAGGGCCGCGAACCCGATTGGCTCCTTGGCGTGTCACACGAACCCTACAGGGATGCGAAAGTCCGCGAGCGTCTGATCGCCGGTCTTAAGCTGGCACTGGCTGATGGATAAGGTATTCGGACCATACCGGCTGCGGCGGCAAGACCGGCGCGTCGAGGGGCCGGATGGCCCGGTTGATCTGTCGGCGCGCGCCTTCGATTTGCTCTGCGTCTTGTTGGACAAGCCCGGTGAAGTGGTCAGCAAGGACGCGATCTTCGCCGCCGTCTGGCCGGGCGTGGTGGTGGAAGAGAATACGCTGCAGGTTCATGTCTCGGCACTCAGGAAGGCGCTCGATCCATCTTACATCGTGACGGTACATGGGCGGGGATACAAGTATGCGGGCCCTGCGCCAGTCGAACTGAACCCCGCGACGCTTAATGCGAAAACTGAAAAACCCGACCGCAAGCCGGTGATCGTGGTGTTGCCTTTCGAAAATCTCAGCGGCGACCCCGAGCAGCAGTTTTTCAGCGACGGCATCACCGGCGACATCACCGACCGGCTGGTGCGCTTTCGAAAGATGTCGGTCATCGGTCAATATTCCGCCTCCTCTTTTCGTGGGGCGTCTCCGGATTTTGCGGCGATCCGCGAAAAGCTCAAAGCCGACTTTGTCATCACCGGAACGGTGCGGCGTGCCGGCGAGCGCATTCGCATTGCCCTGCGCTTGTCCAATATTGAAACGGGGCAAGCCATTTGGGCCGAACGCTACGACCGGCCGATCTCCGATATTTTCGCCCTCCAGGACGAGATCAGCGAACTCGTCGCCTCGACGATTGCCCGTCAGCTCGATATCGAGATGAATGTGCGGATCGCTGGCCGGACAACCGCCAACCTGTCGAGCTATGCCTACACGCTGAAGGGCTATTGGCAGTTCAGAAAACTGACACTCGCGAGCAGCATCGAGGCACGCCGCAGTTTCGAGCAGGCGATTGCCCATGATCCCGCCAACGCCGAGGCAATGGCCTGGTTGGCGATCACACTTTGCGAGGAATGGATTCATGATTTTACCGAAGAGCTAGCGCTCAAGGGTGCGGCCCTGGCGGCCGAAGCCACAGCGCTCGATCCCATGAACGCCGTGTGCTACACCATTGAGACTTGGGCGCTGCTTTGCGTTGGCAATCGCGAGGAGGCATTGCTGAATAGCGAGAAGGGCATGGCGCTGAACCCGGGTGATCCCGCCATGCAGGTCAACCGGGCACTGGCCCTGGCCTACGACGGCAGATACAGCGACGCTACGGAATTGATGGCCCAGGCTTTCCGGCTGGAACCGCTGCCGCCGCCATGGTTCGCGGAATTCAAGGGCGTGATCGCTTTCGCCGAAGGCCGCTATGAAGAAACGCTGGCAGGCGTCGAATCTCTGACTGATTTCGCTTGGGACGCCATGTATGCCCTGGCCTGCTATGCCCACCTCGGACGACCCGAGCAGGCGCGGGCGATTCTGGCCCAGTTGAGGCAGCAAGGCCGTGAGCCGGACTGGCATCTCGGCCTGTCACGCGAGCCTTACCGCGACCAGACTGTCTGGAACCGGTTGCGCGACGGCCTTAACACGGCGCTGTCCTTCTGATTTTCTCTTCTTCCATCCCCCAAACCCCTCTGCTATAGACCCCGCGATTGCAACACCCGGGGCCACTGGCACGCGCGGGCGTGGTGAAATTGGCAGACACGCAGGATTTAGGTTCCTGTGGGGAAACCCGTGGGGGTTCAAGTCCCTCCGCCCGCACCATCGCGCCTTGAGGAATCCCGGCGGCTTCATGGCCAAAACTGATAAGTTTAAGACGAGAGCGAAACACAATGCAGGTTACCGAAACTCTGAGCTCCGGGCTCAAGCGCGAATTCAAGGTCGTGGTCAATGCGGCCGAGCTTGACAAGGGTCTGAACGAGAAGCTGAAGGAGATGTCGGCCAAGGCCAACATCAAGGGTTTCCGCCCTGGCAAAGTGCCGGTGCCGCATCTGAAGCGCGTCTATGGCAAGTCGGCAATGGCCGAAGTTGTGCAGAAGGCCATCGACGACCAGTCAAAGGCGATCCTCGCTGACCGCAAGTTGAAACCCGCCTACCAGCCGGAAGTGAAGCTGCCGGAGGACGAGGCCGAAGTGAACGCCGTGATGGATGGCAAGGGCGACCTGTCGTTCTCGGTGGCCTTCGAGATCATTCCGGAGTTCGAGCTCAAGGATCATGCCGGTCTCGATCTGGCGCGTCATGTGGTGGAAGTGACCGAAGACCACATCGGCGAAACGCTGACCCGTCTGTCAACTCAGGCCAAGAACTTCGATGAGAAGCCGGGTGCGGCCGAAACCGGTGACCGCCTGACCATCAATTTCCTCGGCACCGTTGACGGCGTGGCCTTCGAGGGCGGCACGGCGGAAGACGTCGCACTTGAAATCGGCTCAGGCCAGTTCATCCCCGGCTTCGAGGACCAGCTGATCGGTTCCAAGGCTGGCGACGATGTGACCGTGAATGTCACCTTCCCTGAGACCTATGGCGTCGCAGCACTTGCCGGCAAGGCCGCCAGCTTCGCCACCAAGGTGACCAAGGTTGAGGGCCCCAAGGCAACAACCATCGACGATGAGTTCGCCAAGAAGATGGGCTTCGAAGACTTGTCCAAGCTCAAGGACATGGTGAAGGAGCGCGTGGCCGGCGAATTCGGCCAGATGACCACCATGAAGCTGAAGCGTGATGTGCTCGACGCGCTCGACAAGATGTATGGTTTTGAACTGCCCGAGAAACTGGTCGAGTCCGAGTTCAACGGCATCTGGAACGCGCTCACCGCCGAAATGAACCGCGCCAAGAAGAGCTTTGAAGACGAGAAGACCAACGAGGATGACGCCCGCAAGGAATATCGCGCCATCGCCGAACGCCGCGTGCGCTTAGGGCTTGTGCTCGGAACGCTCGGCGAAAAGGAAGGTGTGACCATTGCCGAGCAGGAGTTGCAGAACGCGCTGATGGCGCGCATGCGCCAGTTCCCCGGCCAGGAGAAGCAGGTTCTTGATTACTACCGCAAGAATCCGCAGGCCATGATGGAATTGCGCGGGCCGCTGTTCGAGCAGAAGGTCGTCGACTCGATTGTTGCCAAGGCGACTGTCACCGACAAGCCGGTAAGCAAGGAAGAACTCCAGGCGATGGTGCAGGACGAGGATGGCGATGCGCCGTTACTGGCCGATGACTCGCACGAAGGCCATGATCACGAAGGCCATAATCACGAAGGCCATGATCACGCTTGATCGCTTGAGGCAGGCATGAATTGATCAGGGCGGTCTCAAGGGGCCGCCCTTGTTCGTTGCAACGGCCTGCGAGCAAATTGTTGACTCGGACTCCCATTGCCGAGCATTCTCCGCCCCGACCGAAACCCGGGGGCGGGAGTGAGTGATGAGCAAGGGTAGTTACAACCAGTTCTTCGACCGGCTGGGTCTTCTGGAATCCGGCGATGACTATGCTCTCATCGGACCGGCCGATGAACTTGGCCGCTATCAGCTGGATGAGGCACAACTCATTGCCGTCAATTTTGTATTCGTGGACGAGACGCCGGGCGTGAATGATTATGCCGGTGGCTTTACCGGCCGACAGGGCGTTTCGAGCTTCAGGGAATTTCTGATCAATCCCAAAGCCCAGGATGTGGCCGTCAAAGAATACATGACCTTGCTCTGGGCTGCGCTGGGCGACGATACGCGCTTCGAAGGCCAGGTGCTCGATGGCCAGAAGATCACCACGTCAGGACTGATCGCTGGTGCATTTCTCGCCGGTGAACTTGACATACGCACCTATCTCGATTCAGGCGGCGACATCAATCCGATTGGGCCTGAGCTGTTCGAGTATCTGCAGAAACTTGGCAATTTCGATACGCCGTTCATCGTTGACCACAGTGGCGCCGAAAGCATCTCCGGCGGATCGGGCAATGACGAGTTGAACGGCTTTGGCGGTGATGACAGGCTGTTGGGCCAAGCCGGCGAAGATATCCTCGATGGCGGCGACGGCAATGATCTGATGGCCGCCGGAGATGGCGAGGACCGGGTTTTTGGCGGCGGCGGCATTGACACCATGGATGGTGGTCTTGGCCAGGACACGCTCAACGGCGGCCTGGGCGCCGATGTGATCTCCGGTGGCGGCGATACCGACAAGATCCTGGGCGCCGATGGC
>JANLTS010000178.1:0-2145 GCA_031363045.1 Hyphomicrobiales bacterium | reverse complement strand
GGGAGAAGGTGCCGAAGGCGGATGAGGGCTCTATCCACAGCTTCATTCTGTCCTCATTCTGATCAATGCGTCGACCGCCACGGCGCCACGCGGCAGAACGAGCAGGGGGTTGACGTCCAGTTCGGCGATCCGCCCGCGATGGGCTTCGGCAAAAGCGGCAACGGCTTCAACGGCTTTGATGACGGCGTCCTGATCGCCGGATTTTCCGCGGAAACCCTCGACCAGCTTCCACACTTTCAGTGTCTTCAACGCGCGCTCGATTTCAGGGCGCGCGGTCGGGAGGATCAGCGTTACCGTGTCCTTCAACAGTTCGGTGAGGATGCCGCCAGCGCCAATTACGAGAGCCGTTCCGAACTGCGGGTCGCTCGTCAGCCCGATGATGAGTTCGGCTACGGCACCTGTTACCATGCGCTCCACCAGCACATCGGGCGCGAGCTTGGCCAAGCGCAGCGCGGCGGTCTCGACTTCGGATGCAGTCTTGAGGTTCAGCGCCACGCCGCCAGCCTCGGTCTTGTGGGCGATGGCGGCGGAGGAGACTTTCAATGTCACCGGAAACCCAAGCTGCTCGGCGGCCAGCACCGCGTCACGCGCCTTGCAGACGATGCCCTCGGGTACGCTCAGGCCATGTATCTTCAACAATTGCTTGGCGTCGTACTCGTTCAGGACGATCTCGTTTGAGCCAAGCACGGCGGGGGCCTGCATCTCGACTGGCACATCTCTGCGGGCCCAGTTGCGGCCGATGCTGGCGGCGGCTTCGAAGGTCGTCAAGGCGTCGTCGAGTCCCATCATCGGTGAAACGCCGTGTACGGACAATTCGGCGGCAAGATTGAGCGGCATGCCTTCCGACAACGTGGCAACGACGGCGGCGCGTGCGCCCGTCGCCTCGGATGCCTTCACCAGGGCGCGGGCGGTTGTCGCCCAGGCATCGGGCTTCATTTTCGGGTGGGTCGGCGTGTCGAGGATCAGCATCGCTACGTCGAAGCCACCGCGCAGCACTTCGGTGAAAGTGGCCCTCAGCTTCTCCGGCTGGTTCCAGATAAACGTGTGATAGTCCAGAGGATTGTCGATGGCGACATATTCATTGAGCGTCGCCGCGATGCGAGGGCCAGTCTCAGCATTGAACGGCGGGAAGCTCACCTGGCGATCCAGCGCCATGTCGGCCACCAACGCGGCCTCGCCGCCGGAACAACTCATCGACACGAGTTTCGAGTCAGGTATCGGGCCGCCGTTGTGGAGGAACTTCAGCGTCTCCGCAAAAGCCGAGACCGACTTCATCCGCGCCACGCCGTAGCGTTCGAACAGCGCGTCATAGAGCGTATCGGCACCTGCCAGCGATGACGTATGGCTCAGCGCCACTTTCGCACCTTGCTCCGAGCGCCCGGTCTTCAGCACGACGATGGGCACTTGGCGCTGACGGGCGATCATTGCGGCGCGCGCGAAACCCGCAACGTCCGGCAGGCCTTCGACATGCAGTCCGATGGCCGAAATGCGCTTGTCTGCAGACAGCGCCTCCACCATGTCATGCATGCCGACATCGACCTGATTGCCGATGGAATAGACCGCCGCCACTGGCAGTCCGCGCATCATCATGGTGAAGTTGCAGGCGATGTTGCCGGATTGGGTGATCAGTGCCACGCCACGATTAATGGGTTCAAGCCCCGATTCATCCGGCCACAAAGCAGCGCGCGACAGGGTGTTGACGAAGCCATAGCAATTCGGCCCCATCAGCGGCATGCCTCCGGTGGCGTTCAGCAACTCGTCCTGCAGTCCCGTGGCGCCGGTCTCGGCAAATCCCGCCGCATAGATTACCGCTCCGCCGCAACCCTTGGCCCTCAGTGCACGGACGATCTCGATGGTGGGTTCGCGCTTCACCGCCACGAAGGCGGCATCGATGGGGCCATCGATCTCGTCCACGGATGTGATGGTGGGTACGCCCGAGAGTTCGGCGCGCTTCGGGTGCACGGCGTAAATCTTGCCTGTGAAACCCAGCTCGCGCGTGCGATTGATGGCAATGGCGCATTCATTGCCGCCGATGAAGGCGATGGAGGTGGGGTTGAGGAGACGTGTGAGTGGTTTGGTCATGCAGCTTTCGTTCCTGTCCCTCTCCCGCAAGGGGAGAAGGAAGTAAATTCATCCCCCCAAAGG
>JANLTS010000157.1:0-5938 GCA_031363045.1 Hyphomicrobiales bacterium | reverse complement strand
GCCACTTCGCCCAGCCGGGCGGCCCCTTCATCCGTGGCGATCAGGCTGCGGAAGGCGTCCTCGCCCTTGGCCGCCGTCATCTCAACGATACGGCCCTTCTCGAAACGCACTTTGATGCCGTCGATCAGCGAGCCCTGGTAGGAGAGGGGCTTTGACGAACAGACGATGCCGTCGATCTTGTCCTTGTGTGGGGCTGTGAAAACTTCTTCGGTGGGAATATTGGCATTGCAGACAACGCCATTGCGCGCCTTGCCTGCTCCACCTTTCCACACATGGTCATCGGCGAGACCGAGCATCAAGTCAACGCCGGGACCGGTGTATTTGAGTGCCGAATAGCGCCGCTCGTTGAGGAACGACGTGCGGCGCTCAAGCGCAGCGGAATGCTCCTCCCAGGCCTTCACCGGATCGGCAACATCGGCCCGCGTGCAGGCGAAGATGGCGCGCCACAGCTTGTCCATCGCCTCGGCTTCCGGCAACACCGGAAACACTGACTTGGCCCAGGCCGGTGTCGCTGCGGCAATGACGCACCAGTTGATGGCAAAGCCGGTGATGAGTTCCAGCGCCGGGCGATAAGCCAGTGACCGGGCCTTGTTGGCGCGCGACAACTTCTTCGGGTCCTGGCCGGAAAGTAGCGAGGGATCATCGCCGGCAATTGCCAACCGCGCCGCACCGCCCCGGAAAGCGTCCGCCATGCCGTTGAACAGCCAGGAAGGTGCGGTGTCGAACGTATCGTCCGCAGCGTGCTGGTAGCGGGCAAGTGCTGTTACGTCATCACCATAGATCGTGGTGACGAGGCTGGCGCCTGCCTTATAGGCATGTTCGGTGATGCGCCTGACCAACGGCACCGCATCGAGCGGCGCCGAAATCAGCAATTGCTGGCCCGGCTTGATATTGAGGCCGGAACGGACGGTGAGCTTGGCGTAGGCATCGAGAAGCAGATCATGTGTCATGCCGCCGGTCTATAAGCGATCCGCAACCCGCTTCCAAGATGCGGCATCTTCAAAAATTCACCCGAACACGCTATCTAGAGGGCATGAACTTTCTTGATCCCACCATCCCGCAGCGGCGCGAGGCCAAACTCCGCTATCTCGACGCCGATTTCCAGGTGCTGCGCGAGGGCGAATTCGTGCGCTGTGGCGCGACGGGAGACCCGATTTCCGTTGAAAACCTGCGCTATTGGAACGTCGCGCACCAGGTGCCCTACCGTTCGGCTGACGTCGCTTTCCGTGAGTTGTTGAAATCGTTCAAATAAAGCGATTGAGCAAGTTCTGGATATCGCGCTGGAACAGGATCAGGAAATTCGCGACGACCAGTAGTGTCTGAACCTGCATCACCGTCGAGTCACGCATCTTATGTTCGACCCGGACCTTGCGGACGATGTACAGAATAAAAAAGATCGTGTTGATGGCCAGGAGCTTGGCAATCATCGGCGGATCGCCAGAAGCCAGATAATCATAGGCTTGGTCCCAACGGGCTCTTTGAAACAGTTCAAACATGATTCCGTGCGCTGCTGCGTTCCATTCCAAGCGATGATCGCAGACTTAGGTTAACCTACTGTTGCTGCCAGCACAGCGTCTGGTAACCGGAACGCGGGGCGTGTAAAGGTCCGCCTTCCGGAGTATAAAGCAAAGTGAGGGGAGAACCCCCTCGGGTTGGAGTTGAAGACGATGGCGATGATGAACTGGACACCTGACAGCTGGCGGCATTTCCCGGTCGTGCAGGTGCCGGAATACGACGACAAGGCCAAGCTGGCGCAGACTGAAAAACTGCTGGCCGGTTTTCCGCCGCTGGTGTTTGCAGGCGAGGCGCGGAAGTTGAAGCGCAAGCTGGCCCGCGTCGCCGAGGGCAAGGGTTTCCTGCTGCAGGGCGGCGACTGCGCCGAGAGCTTCGCCGAGCATTCCGCTGATAACATCCGCGATTTCTTCCGGGTATTCCTGCAGATGTCGGTGGTGCTGACATTCGCTGGCGGCCAGCCGGTGGTGAAGGTTGGCCGCATTGCCGGACAATTCGCCAAGCCGCGCTCGTTGCCGACTGAAGTGATCGATGGCGTTGAAATGCCGATTTATCGCGGTGACATCGTCAACGGTGCCGAGGCATCGCTGGCCGAGCGCAAGCCCGATCCGGAGCGCCAGATCATGGCCTACCGGCAGTCGGCGGCGACCCTCAATCTGCTCCGCGCCTTCGCGCAGGGTGGCTATGCCAACCTCGAACATGTGCACAAGTGGACGCTTGGCTTCCTCAAGGATTCACCGGCTTACGAGCGCTACCAGGAGGTGTCCGACCGCATCACCGAAGCCGTGGGCTTCATGCGCGCTTGCGGCATCAATGCTGATACCGCACCGCAGTTGCGCACCACCGATTTCTTCACCAGCCACGAAGCCTTGCTTCTGGGCTTTGAGCAGGCGCTGACGAGGGTCGATTCGACCAGCGGTGACTGGTACGCCACATCGGGCCACATGTTGTGGGTCGGCGATCGCACCCGTCAGCCAGACCACGCGCATGTCGAGTTTTGCCGGGGCGTCAAAAACCCTATTGGCCTCAAATGCGGCCCGTCACTTAAACCCGACGAGCTGATCAGGCTCATTGATCTGTTGAACCCGGAAAACGAGTCAGGCCGCTTGACGCTGATTGCCCGTTTCGGCGCCGACAAGGTCGAAAAGCACCTGCCAGACCTGATCCGCGCCGTGAAGCGCGAGGGCCGGGTGGTGGTGTGGTCCTGCGACCCGATGCATGGCAACACCGTCAAGTCGACGAGCGGCTACAAGACCAGGCCGTTCGAAGCGGTGTTGAGCGAAGTGCGGCGCTTCATGGGCGTGCACCAGGCGGAAGGAACGCATGCCGGCGGCATCCATGTCGAGATGACCGGCAAGGACGTGACCGAATGCACTGGCGGCTTGAGGGCTCTGCGCGACGAAGACTTGAACGACCGCTACCACACCTTCTGCGACCCGCGCCTCAACGCCGCCCAGGCTTTGGAGCTGTCGTTCCTGGTGGCCGAGGAGATCAAGAAGGAAATGGCCTCTCGCCCGAAAGTCGACGACGAGGATTCCGCTGAAGCGGCGGAGTAAGCAAGTACAAAGCCGAAGATGCCGCAGCGTTGCCCGCAAGCAACAATGCGGCATTTTATTTGATCGGGTTCAAGCTTTGAGTTGAGCGACAGGCGCCACCTGGCCTATCAGACGGTCTTCCGGCAAGACCTTCGCGCCGCCGGAAATGGAGAGCCTATGTTGGAGATTGCTGGCAACCGCTGACGTTCTGCCGCTGCAGGACGGTCTGTGTCGGACTTCCTCGTTCAAAGCGGGGAGCAGTCCTGCTTGTCCAACTTCAACTCAGAGTCACTCCATTGAACATTTCCAAATCCGAACAGCGTACGCTGCATGTGCTGGCGCAAGGCGGATCAATCCGCATTGAGCGCGACCAGAACAGGAATCTCACCGCAGTCTCATGTTTCACGCGCGACGGCCATGTGTTGTCGGACTGTAGCAAGCAAATTTTCCTGAAACTGCGACGGCGGAGATTCATTCGCTCAGAAGAGGGATCACCCTATCGCATCACGCGTTTGGGCCTTTCTGCCGTGCGCGCCCAAATCAACAACCGCTGAAGTGTGAGTTCTTCAATCATGAACGACAACATGACCATCCGACCTGTAACGGCCGACGACATCGCACCGCTCAAGCAGTTGATCGATGCCGTTGGATTGTTTCCATCAGAACTTCTTGACTCCATGCTGGCGGGTTATCTCGCAGGCAATGCCGAAAATGAACTGTGGTTGACGGCGCATCGAGGCAGGGCTCGGCTGGCTATCGCCTATGCGGCCCGGGAAAAGATGACAACAGGTACATCTAACCTTTACCTCATTGCCATTCATCCATCCGAACAGGCCAAGGGTGTTGGCACCGCGCTGCTAGCCGAAATCGAGAGCAGCCTCACGAGTGATGGACAACGCATTCTGCTGGTGGAAACGTCTGGTCTCGCGGAGTTTCATTCGGCACGATCATTCTACATGAAGCGCGGGTTCGCCAAAGAAGCGTGCATTCGCGACTTCTACGATGAGGGCGAAGACAAGATCGTTTTCTGGAAGCGGCTGTTGCTGAGTCAATAACGCGGCAGTCACACTGCGAATCAAGATCAAGGGCGGCCTGGTGGCCGCCCTTTCCGATCTTCAATCGAGATTGAAGTGACCGGCAATCAGTTCGATGATGTTAGCCGTCACCGCCTTGCGATCCGTTCCGGCGGGGTCGGTACAAACTGGATCATCTTTCTCTTCGAGCAAGGTCGCCGCACCTGAGGGCTTGCACAGGCCGAGCGCAGTGAAGTGCGTGGCAGGCACCACATGCTCCACTTTTGCGGCAGGAAACAGCGCCTCGAAGTTGCTGCCCGATGAACTTGTGTCGGTTGCATGCAGTCGGTCTTTGCCGTCTCCCAATCCGATCAGCAACACCGGCACATCGAGGCCTGCGGTTTCAGCCTTGGTAACACCCCATGTCAGTGCCGGGTCAATCGCGGCGACAGCGGTGATGCGCGCATCCTTGTAAGTGGCACCCCATTTCACGGGATCAACCTTTGCGATACTGATTCCGGCTCGCAAGATGTCGGCGCAATGGGAAATCTCTTGGGTCGGATCGTTGCAGAACCTGTCGAGACCATCACGGTTCCCTTTTAGCCCGCCAAGTGAGAGCGCCGTCCAGCCGCCATAGGAGAATCCGGCGACGTAGATACGTGTGCGATCAATATGATCGGTAAACTGCGGATCAGCCAGCACGTGATCCAATGCCGCCGTCAAATCCTGCGCACGGGTCCAGTGATTGAGTGCATCGAGACTGCCGGTGTCTCCCGTGGTGCTGTTCGGATGGTTGACGGCAATCACGATGGCGCCCTTGTCTACCAACCCATTGCTCAGCCAGCCCATGCGCTTGAAATTTCCACCCCAGCCGTGGGACAGCAGAATGACGGGATGCTTGCCCGGCAACAGCGCTGCGTTTTCGTGAATGGCCACGCCGTAGAATACGCCGTTCTCGCCCAACACCGATACCGCGCCGCCGTGGCCAGGATAGAACACGGCCATTTCAATGTTGCGGCTGTGATGAGGCACAGAGATGTTGCTTTGAGAAAGCCCTGTGTCTGCTGAGGCATTGCCGAAACCCAGTGGCATGAGCAGTGAGAGGCAAATGAGAAAGCGTTTCATGGAGGTATCCTTCCGGTTTAAGTTGCCGGGACACTGAGCCACGGATGCCAATCGAAAACGTCCTGAAACCGGATCGAGGTCGCGCAGAACCGGTTTGAGGAGCTATAGAGCGCTGCAACTCACGGGGAGTCCGATGCCAGTTTTGCCGATACCCATGTTCATTGCCCTGCTGTTGTTCGGGTTCCTCGCGCATCGATTGGTTGCTCGCGAAACGCACGCCACACTGCTGGCGCTCATCGCGGCCTGTGCCATCCAGAGTGCCATCATCGCGCTCGTTCAGCACTATGGCGTGACGGCGATACGGCCATTGCAACCTGTCCTGGCGACCTTCATCCCGCCCATTGCGTGGTTTGCCTTCAGGCAGGTCTCGGCGGCCAAGGACAAACCGCGCAACCTTGTCTGGCATACAATCCCTCCGGGTTTGGCCGTTCTGTGCCTGCTAACCAACCCGATGTTGCTCGACGTGCTCATTCCGCTGTCCTTTGCAGCCTATGGTACAGCCATGCTGGTGCGGCTGGGGCAGGGCGAGGACAGTCTGATGCACAGCCGCCTCGAAAGCGGTGCCACGCCGCTGCTGGCCTGGCGGATCATTGCGGTTTCGCTGATAGCCTCGGCGGCTTGCGACGTTTTTATCGCTTATAATTTGTCAGTCGGGGAAAAGGGCTTCCTGCTATGGGTACCGAGCCTCGTGTCCTCACTCTCGCTGCTCAGCCTCGGCGCCTTGAGCTTGTCGCACGCCATCGAAAGCCGCCG
>JANLTS010000090.1:0-2565 GCA_031363045.1 Hyphomicrobiales bacterium | reverse complement strand
GCTTCGGCAATCCTGTTGCGACGATTATGGCAGCCAACTCGGGGCCGAATGCGCCGCGCAGGTGATGTGCGACATATCGATGCTGGACTTCGCCGTCGGGTGAATGAGCCGTGAGCAACACCAGTTTCATTGCACGGAGCGATACTGTTCAATGATGATCATCGGTGAAAGATCATAGGCAGGGGGCCAGAACTTGTAAAGCCAGGCTTCGCGGCGCATTTGTTTACATCCTGCTGGCCGGGCTCGCCCGCCGGCATTTGCATCGCGCTGAAACTGTTGTAGACGCCGTTCATCAATGCAGGAACCTTACGCCAATTCAAGCGATAGACGCGGAACCCGCTGGGGGCCGCGCGGAACGGCGGGTGTAAGCTTTGCCGGGCTGCTGGAATTCGTCAGCATCTCGAAAGCGTTCGGGCAGACCGCAGCGGTAAAGGATGTGAGCCTGAAGCTGCACCCGGGCGAAATTGCCTGCCTGCTGGGGCCGTCGGGTTGCGGCAAGACCACGCTGTTGCGGATTGCCGCCGGTATTGAAAAGCCGGACCAGGGCCGATTGCTGTTCGCAGGCCAGGAGATGGCCGGGCCGGGGCGTTTCGTGCCGCCGGAAAAGCGCAAGATCGGGCTGATGTTTCAGGATTTCGCGCTGTTTCCGC
The DNA here is from genome assembly GCA_031363045.1 of Hyphomicrobiales bacterium. Taxonomy (GTDB): domain Bacteria; phylum Pseudomonadota; class Alphaproteobacteria; order Rhizobiales; family Aestuariivirgaceae; genus Aestuariivirga. Next base: position 1,915 of record JANLTS010000090.1, on the reverse strand, counting down.
ATCTCTCCATCCTCGAGAATGTCGCCTTTGGCCTCAAGAACCTGGGGCGCGAGGAAGCGCGCAAGATTGCGCTGCATGCCCTGGAGCGGGTTGGCCTTGCCACTTACGCGGCGCAGTATCCGCATCATCTCTCGGGCGGCGAGCAGCAGCGTGTGGCACTGGCCCGCGCCGTGGTGCCGCGGCCGCAAGTGATGCTGATGGATGAACCCTTTTCGGGTCTCGACCAGCGGCTGCGGGAGTCGGTCCGGGCCGAGACGCTGACGCTGCTGCGCGAAACGAGAGCCTCGTGCTTGCTGGTGACCCATGACCCGGTTGAAGCCATGGGGCTCGCCGATCGCATTTTCCTGATGCGGCAGGGGCGCCTGGTGCAGGCGGGAACGCCAGAGGACCTTTATCGCCAGCCAGCCGATGCCGCTGCCGCGAGGTTCTTTTCCGATGCCAATGAAGTGAAGGGCAGAATCAACGGCGGCCAGGTGGAAACGCCGCTCGGCCGTTTTCCAGCACCTGCCGGTACAACCTCTGGCAGGGCGCTGGTGATGATCAGGCCGCAAGGGCTCGGCCGGGCAGCATCAGGAGACGGTGTGGAAGGACTGGTGACGCAAACGCGGTTTCAGGGAGACGACGTGCGCTGCACCGTTCAGTTCAACGGCCTCGATGAACCGATGACGGCGCTGATCGGCGCCAGGTTCGCGCCGCCAAAGGGCGAAACGGCGTGGTTCAAAATCGATCCGAGCCACGTTTTTGTGTTTGAAACCGGCGGCGGCGACACCATCTCCTGAAAAGTCCGGCTTTGGTTGCGGCGCGCAAGTGTTTCTGCTTTAGTGCCGCGAAATATGAGGAGAGGGAAGTTCTCTCCGCTGAGAGGGAGTCTGTAACATGGGTTCGATGTCGATTTGGCACTGGGCGTTGGTCATTGTGGTCGTCATGCTGCTGTTCGGCCGTGGCAAGATTTCCGACCTGATGGGCGACGTTGCCAAGGGAATCAAGAGTTTCAAGAAGGGCATGGCGGACGATGAGCCCGCAACCGCCAGCGGCGAGGCCAAAACCCTTGAGCAGCAGGCCGCCGTTACGGCAGAAGCCGAGAAGACCAAGAGCTGAGGCAGTCCGGCGCGATTTGGCGCCGGCGATAACCCATGTTTGACTTCGGCGTCGGCTATACGGAAATGTTCTTGATTGCCGTTGTGGCAATCATTGTCATCGGGCCCAAGGAACTGCCTTCGGTGCTGCGGACGCTTGGCAAATCGCTGGCCAAGATGCGCGGCATGGCGCGCGAATTCCAAGGCCATCTCGACAGCGCCATGAAGGAGAGCGGGCTCGATGAGGTGAAAAAGGAATTCACCAACCTCAAGAACGTCAATCCGATCGAACCGATCAAGAAAGACATCGTCGCCGACGTGAAGAAACAGGAAGACGATTTCAAGAAGCTGTTCGGCGACGCGCCGGCCGCTGATGCGGCCAAGCCCGCCGCATCGACCCAGGCGCCAGCATGAGCAAGTCGGACATCGATCAGTAATTGTGGCCAATTTCCGACAGGGGGTCAGACTCCCTTGATAATCCTGATATTTCTGTCGCGGATCTTCACGCGAAGTGTGTTCCGGTTGATGCCCAGCAAGTTTGCAGCGCGAAGCTGATTTCCTGACGTCGCCGCAAGCACAGCGCGCAGCAAAGGCGGCTCAATTTCCGCCAGGATGCGCTCATTGAGACCTGCCGGCGGCAGGGATGAACCAAATCCCGCGAAATAGCGCGACAGATAGTTCTCCATAAATTCCTGGAGGTCCATGCCATGATGGTCAATGGAGTCTGTGCCGGACGAGGCATTTGCCGAAACCAACTCGCGCTCCACTGAGGCGCTGGAAATGGTGTCTTCAGTTTCGAGCGCCACCAGGCGGCGCAGCAGATTTTCGAGTTCCCGCAC
>JANLTS010000071.1:0-2183 GCA_031363045.1 Hyphomicrobiales bacterium | reverse complement strand
GCTTCGGCAGTAAGGCCGGTATCGATTGCCTCGCGCAGCCTCGTCACCCAGCCCTTGTCGTGCGCGAACATGCGAATGGTTTCGAGCACGTCGGAATATTCGGTGGCGCGTTGCGCGTCCGAGCCATCGAGCAACTCATCGACATGGGCACGGAGTTGCGCCACGGCATCCTCAAGGCGGCGCTTTTCTTGCGGCACGTCCTCGGCGATCATATTTTGAATGACGACGCGCGGTTCGTGCAGCACGGCGAAGCCAAGCGCTACGCCATCGGCCAGCGAATCGCCGCGCAGATGGTGATTTCTCACATGCGCGACGTCGGCTGCCACCTCGCTTGCCACTTCGCGCAATTCACCGGCGGCAATGACCTCGGCCAGAACCATGGCGGTGGTCTGCAGCGCTTCTTCTTCTTCCTCGGTGTAATGGCGCCGCGTGCGGTTTTGCACCACCAGTACGCCGATGACGGTGCCGCCGCGCATGATCGGCACGCCGAGGAAGGCATTGTAAATTTCTTCGCCGGTTTCGGGCAGATACTTGAACGCCGGATGATGCTGGGCGTCGGGCAAATTGAGGCCGATGGCCTGCCGGGCGATGGTGCCGACGAGGCCCTCGCCGGATTTCAGCGTCGACTTGTGTACGGCTTCGCGCTTCAGGCCTTCGGTGGCATAGAGCTCCAGGATATCGCCCGGCCGCATGACATAGATCGAGCACACCTCGGCCACCATGTTGGCGGCGATGATCTGGACAATCTTGTCGAGGCGCTTCTGTGCTGCGACCGGCTCCGCCATGACCTCGCGGAGCCGCCGGAGCAGGACACGCGGGCCGAGGGCGGAGGTTCCCATCAGCCGGTGTCCCCGCGTGTGACTACGCGGGCTGCTTTAAAGCGGCCTGACATCATGGCGTGGTGGCGGATGATGCTGCGCATGAAAGATCAGGAGGCCTTCGCGTCCAGTCCGTATGCTGTGTGGAGGGCCCGCACGGCAAGTTCGGTATAGGCCTCGTCGATCAGCACCGACACCTTGATTTCAGATGTGGTGATGGCCTGGATGTTGATCCCCTTGTCGGCCAGCGCCCGGAACATCTTGGCGGCAACGCCCGCGTGGCTCCGCATGCCGATGCCGACCACCGAGACCTTGGCGACATCGGCCGAATGCGCGATGTCGGTGAAGCCGACCTTGTCCTTGACGCCATTCAGAACATCGAGGGCCTTGCGCAAATCCTTGCGCGGCAACGTGAAGGTGATATCGGCAAAGGCACCGTCGTGGGAAATATTCTGGACGATCATGTCGACGCTGATGTCAGCCTCGGCCAACGGCCCGAAGATCTGCGCCGATACGCCGGGCTGGTCCTTGACGTGGCGGATCGCCACTTTCGCCTCGTCGCGCGAATAGGCGACGCCGCTCACAACATGCTGTTCCACGATACGTTCCTCATCGCATACGAGTGTTCCGGGTCCCGTGCCGTCGGGCTTGTTCTGGTTCGGCGAATCGGGTGCCTCGAAACTCGAGCGCACCTGCAAGGGTACCTTGTAAACCATGGCCAGTTCAACCGACCTCGGTTGCAGCACCTTGGCGCCGAGCGAGGCCTGTTCCAGCATCTCTTCGTACGAGATGCGATCAAGCTTCTGGGCACCGGTGACGATGCGCGGGTCGGCCGTATAGACGCCATCGACGTCGGTATAGATGTCACAGGCCGCATCAAGCGCTGCGGCAATGGCAACAGCCGAGGTATCGGAGCCGCCACGGCCGAGCGTGGAGATGCGGCGGTCCGGGCCAATGCCCTGGAAACCGGCGATCACCGCCACCTGGCCCTGTTCCATGCGCTTGCCGATCTCGTCGCCGTCGATGCCGGCGATGCGCGCCGCGCCGTGAACGCCATCGGTTTTCAATGGAATTTGCCAGCCAGCCCAGGAGCGGGCGGGAATGCCCAGATCCTGCAGCACGATGGCCAGCAATCCCGCTGTCACCTGTTCGCCAGAGGCGACGATGGCATCATATTCACGCGCATCATGGACAGCAGCGGCCTCGCGGCACCATCCCACCAGCCGGTCGGTGGTGCCGGCCATGGCCGAAACCACGACCGCCACATGATGGCCTGCCTTCACTTCACGCTCGACGTGGTGGGCGACATTGCGGATGCGGGTGATATCCGCAACCGAGGTGCCGCCGAACTTCATAACCAAACGG
>JANLTS010000058.1:0-5687 GCA_031363045.1 Hyphomicrobiales bacterium | reverse complement strand
ACCATGCCTGGGCATCGAACATGTTGAAGGTGTAGAATTGGTCCTGCATGCCGAGATAAAGCATCCGGGGGTTATCTTCCCAGACGACGCCCTTGTAGAGATTGAGCGGCCACAGCCGGTTTGCCGTCTTGAGACGAAGTTCCTCAGAGAGGAAGGGGAAATGGTGCTGGTATCCGGTGCAAAGAATAACGGCATCGACCTCCTTGGTTGAACCATCCTTGAAGGTTGCGGTGTTGCCGCCCAGCTTCTGCAGGAGCGGACGTTCCTCGAAGCGTTCCGGCCATTTGAAACCCATCGGCTTTGAGCGATAGGTGCAGGTGACGGAGGCCGCGCCATATTTCCAGCATTGCGAGCCGATGTCCTCGGCCGAATAGGAGCGGCCGACGATCAGAACATTTTTGCCCTTAAACTCCAATGCATCACGGAAGTCAAGGGCATGCATGACACGGCCGTTGAAGCTCTTGATGCCTTCGAATTCCGGAACGTTGGGCGTTGAATAGTGTCCCGATGAGACGACGACATAGTCGAACTCCTCCGTGTACATCCTGTCTTTCACGCGGTCATGGGCGGTGACGTTGAATTTCTTTTTCTTCTTGTCCCACTCGACCATGCGAACCGGCGTATTGAAGCGCACCCATTTGCGGACTTTGGCTTTTTCAACGCGGCCCTTGATGTAATCCCACAGCACGGCGCGCGGCGGATAGGACGGGATCGGTTTGCCGAAATGCTCCTCGAACGAATAGTCGGCAAATTCGAGGGCTTCCTTGGGTCCGTTGGACCACAGATAGCGGTACATCGAACTGTGTACCGGCTCGCCATGCTCATCGAGCCCGGTGCGCCACGTGTAATTCCACAACCCGCCCCAGTCGCTTTGCTTTTCGAAACAAACGATTTCAGGAATTTTTGCTTTCTTCTTGGCGGCTGACTGAAAGGCGCGCATCTGCGCCATCCCCGATGCACCAGCTCCAATTACAGCGACGCGTGTCATATTCCTGGACCCCTCCTCAATTGTCATTCATTCCGGATAGATGCCGGAGCTCGTCGGCGCGCCGTCATCGTATTTCGAGAGCCAGTCGACGGTCGCAGGGCGATAGCGCGTCAGGCCTTTGTAGTCGATGAGCTCGGGCGGAAGATCACGCAGCACGCGGTGGAAGCGGCGGCCCCATTTCGGCACCGTCACCAATTCTTCCATCTTGATCAAATAGCAGCGGATGACGAAGAGGATGGCGTTGGAGCGCGGCAGCCGCCACAGGGTCTGCAATTCGCAGCGCAGGTGGACTTTGTTGCCGACATTCTCCGGCGTCACGGTGGCACGGTCGGTGCCCCACTTGTGATAGTTTTCTGGGCTGGTGTCGAGGCGTGGATTGATGGTCATCGTCCAGTTGAGGCGGCGCACCGGTTTGCCATGTTGCAAGTTGAGCAGGAACTTCAAGGCGCGCTCGAATACACCCATGTTGTGGGCGAGCGGCACTGGCCCATGCCATTCCATGAAATTCATGCCGATATCGAAATCGAGCGACCAGTCGGCCTGGGTCGTCACCATGCCGGCATCCATCCACAGATTGTTGTCGCGCTGATCGACAATACAGAAATCACCCTGCGCCTGGCGGGTGATATATTCCAGCGGCTCGCAGGGCAGCGTCGCCGTATCACCGAACGTGAATTTCTGGTCGATGCCCATCGGGCGGTTGATCCAGTGCCAGTTGTCGCCATCCCGGTTCAGCGTGAAATGCTCAGGGAACCCCCTCGCCTGCTCTTCCATCAACAGTTCGAGCGTATCCCATTGCGCCTGCATCATATGCGGCAGTGCCTGATAGCGCAGTGGATCTTCCTTCAGCACCTTGGCGCGGTCTTCCATCTCGGCCACGAAGTGCTCGTCGATATCGATCAGCTTGTTATAGGGATGGTTCTCGGGGCCAGCCGAGACATGCGGCTCCATGTTCACGGACTACAGGTATTTGTCTTCGTGGAACGGAAATGGAAAACGCCGGACGGTTTCCGGGCTGTTGCGGAACGTGTAGTCGTCGCGGAAGGTCTCATTTCTGAACGTGATGTTCATTGCGGTGCGTCCTTCCTAAAGATCGAGTGTGATGTCGGAGCCATTGATGCGCGACACGCAGACCATGATCTTGCGGCCCGATGCCTTGTCGTCCGGTTCGAGGAAATGGTCATTGTGCTCGATAACGCCCTGGCAAGCCAAGACATTGGTCTCGCATTGGCCGCATGCACCACCACGGCAGAGATAGGGCGCATCAATGCCCGCTGCTTCCACCGCCTCGAGAATGCTCTGGTGCGAATGCACTTCGATGGTGATGCCGGATTTGAGCAGGTTGACCTTGAAGGGCTTTCCGGGCGGCGGTGCCAGAAACTCCTCGGAATGCAGGTTTTGCGATGGCCAGCCGAGTTTCCGCGCCTGACCAAGTACGCCCCTGATCATGCCTGCCGGTCCGCAGACATAAAGATGCGTGCCAAGCGGTTGATTGCCGAGAATGGCCGCGGCCGGGATGAAGAGCTTCTCCTCATCGCAATAGATCTTCACCCTATGACTTCCGTATTTTTCCACGAGATCACGCCAGTAGGCGCCATGGCTGCGGGTGCGCACGGCGTAGTGCAGCTCGAAATTCTGGTTGCCACGAGAAAGCTGGTCCAGCATGGCGATGAAAGGTGTGATGCCGATGCCGCCGGCCATCATGATGTGCTTTCGCCCACGTTGGTCGATCGGAAATAGATTGACCGGCTGGCTGACGGTGAGCTGATCGCCAAGTTTGAGTTTCTCGTGCAGGAAGGCCGAGCCGCCGCGCGATTGCTCGACTCGCAACACGCTGATTTCAAAACCGGAAGAATCGCCAGGCGGCGACATCAGCGAATAGGGATTGCGCCGGAGCACCTTGCCATCGCGCATGCCGACAACGATATGGGCGCCGCCCGAAAACACCGGCATCGGCTGGCCGTCAACACGCTCGAAGCGGAAGCGTTTCACCTTGTCGGCGACCTGGGTAATTGCCGCAACGCGCACTGTCATTTCGGTGTTGATCGTCACGGGAACAGTTCCTCAGGCGGAGGTGCGGTGCCGGGCGCTTCCGCATCGATGCAGACACCCTGGAAGGCACCGAGGCGGCGCGAATAGTGATCGCGCACCAGAAGCTGCAAGCCGCAATGCGAGCAGGCATAGGGAGACGTCTTGACGTTTTCGGTGATGCCCTTGCAGTGCACACACTGCACGCGGCGGGCTTCGGAGCCGCGGTGCTCGGTCGGGATCGAGTTGAAGTCGACGCCATGGTTCATGGCCACTTGCATCGCCTGGCCGATAAAGCCTTCGGTGCCGGAAATGTAGATACGCAATCCCATCTTGGCGGTGCCGAGCATCACGTGGAGGCGATTGAGAAGCACCGGAACGGTCGGTGCCTCCCAATAGTCGCTGGCCCCGAGGCCAGCGAGTTTCCGGCCATGCTCCCTGGATTTTGAGGCAGCCGCCACATAGAGAATCTCGGTCTTGGCGAGAGTGCCGCTGTCGAGTGCCGCCGATTGTTCAAGCAAGGCCAGCGCCCCTTCGCCTTCGAGGACGAAGAGGTTGCGGGCGGCGTTGGGATCGACCGTGATGCCCCTATAGACAGGGCGGCTCTTAATGCCTTGGACGAGCATGCTTATTCGATCAGCCTATCGCTTTCCGCTTTTTCTTTTCCGGATCGTCGAAGGAGATGGTGTGGGCGATGGCCTTGGCCTTCAGGTTCTTGCCGCGCACTTCGAGCGGTGTGCCCTGTTTGGCATAGGGCACATCAAGGCGCACGATCGCCATGCTCTTCTTGGTGAGCTTCGAATAGCTCGGGCAGGTAATCACACCCACCTTCTTTCCGTCTGCATAGAGTTCGTCGCCGCCTTCGGCCATCTTGTCGCCTTCGATCAGCAGGCCGAAGATCTTGAAGCGCTCTCTGCCCTTCAGCTTGTAGTGTTCTTCGTGACCACGGAAGCCGGTCTTGCCGGGGCTTACGGTGAAGTCGAGGCCCAATTCCCACAGCGAATCGCCCGGCGGCTGATCGGCAAAGGGGTACATCTGCGAATTGTCGAAGGGATAGAACAGCAGGTAGCTTTCGACTCGCAGCATGTCGAGCGTGGTGAAGCAGACGGGCTCGATGCCCATGCCCTTGCCTTCGGCGAGGATTGTGTCCCACAGCATCGGGGCATCCTGGCCGCGCACGAAAATTTCATAGCCGCGCTCGCCGGTGTAGCCGGTGCGCGAGATCATGACGGGGGCGCCGAACAGCGACGTCTGCATGTGGTGGAAATACTTGAGATCACGGATGCCGGGCACGTGCTTGGCCAGGAAATCCACCGCCACCGGACCCTGCAGGGACAGATCATGCAGGTCGTCGTCGAAAAGCACCGCGCAGTTGCGGCCCATGGCCTGCTTCACCACCTCTTCGTGGCCCGAGCCCGAGCCATGAACCAGCATCCAGGAGTTGGGGCCAGTGCGGTAAACAATGCAGTCATCAGTGAACATGCCGCGATCGTTCAGCATGCAGGCATAGACGGATTTGCCGGGATAGACCTTGGTCAGGTCACGGGTGGTGATGGTATCGAGCACCGCCATTGCATGGGGACCAACGAGATGAACCTTCTTGAGGCCCGACACGTCCATGAGGCCGGCCTTGGTGCGCACGATGGCGTGCTGCTCCACCAGGTCCTTGTCATAGGTCCAGGCGGTTCCCATGCCGCTCCAGTCTTCAAGTTTGGAACCGAGGGCGCGGTGACGATCGGCTAGGGCCGAGAATCTCCAGGACAAGGGCATTCTATCCTCCGTATGGGTTTCACTGCTGGAAACTATTATTCCTGACTGTAATCAAAATTTCATGGCATGCAAGATCAATCACAAGATCAAACATTGGAAATTTCCTGTTGTACAGTGCTCTGAAAGCCGCAAGCCCGGGAGGCCGACGACATGAGCCCGAACACCCCTTACGACCCCGCCCAGGACGGCGCCCAGATGAGTTTCGACGGGCGCATGTCGTATGGTGACTACCTGCAGATCGACCGCATTCTCGGCGCGCAGGCACCGCTTTCAACCGCCCATGACGAGATGCTGTTCATCATCCAGCACCAGACCTCGGAATTATGGATGCGGCTGGCGGTACATGAGCTCATCGCCGCCCGCAAATCCATCGCATCGGATGAACTTGCTCCGGCGATGAAAATGCTGGCCCGGGTGTCGCGCATCATGGAACAGTTGAACGGCGCCTGGGACGTGCTGCGCACCATGACGCCCAGCGACTACACCAGGTTCAGGGACCAGCTTGGCCAGTCCTCCGGCTTCCAGTCGTGGCAATACCGGCTGATTGAATTCATGCTGGGCAACCGCAACCATGCGATGCTGCGGCCGCACGCCCATGTGGCCGGAGTGATGGCATTGCTCGAGGCTGAACTCGATACGCCCAGCCTCTATGACGAGGCGTTACGGCTGGCGGCGCGGCGGGGCATCGCGATGCCGGCGAATGTGCTGATGCGCAACGTGCGCCAAACACACGTCTTCTCAGAGGGCGTCATGGACAGCTGGCGGCAAGTCTATGAAAATCCGGAAGCCCACTGGCAACTCTATGAAATGGCCGAGAAGCTGGTCGATTTCGAAGACTACTTCCGGCGCTGGCGCTTCAATCACGTGACCACCGTCGAGCGCGTCATCGGCTTCAAGCGCG
>JANLTS010000042.1:0-1684 GCA_031363045.1 Hyphomicrobiales bacterium | reverse complement strand
CACGTATTGCTTCTTGATCTCATCGAGAAAGAAATTCTTGGTCAACATTGTCGTCGTTGCAAATGCACCAATGCAGATGGCGATCAACGGCAAGGTCATATGCCAGGCATAGTCAACCATCTTGCCCCAGATGCTGAGCTCCGAAAAATTATCCGATGTCAGGCCACGTAACGGAAAGAAGCTGAAGTAGCTTCCGCCTGCGAGGAAGATGATGAGCATGATGGCGAAGATGAAGCTCGGGACGGCGTAACCGATGGTGATGAGCGTCGAAGTCCAGATGTCGAACGGGGTGCCGTCATTGACCGCCTTGCGGATGCCGAGTGGAATCGAGACCAGATACTGGATGAGCGTAATCCAGAGGCCTAAGGAAATTGAAACCGGCATTTTTTCGACGATGAGACTGATCACCGTGCGGTCGCGGAAGTAACTCTCTCCGAAATTGAACGTCAAATAATTGCCGAGCATCAAGAGAAAGCGCTCATGCGCCGGCTTGTCGAAGCCGAACTGGCGTTCAAGATCCTTGATGAATTCCGGATCCAGGCCTTGTGCGCCACGATACTTCAGTGCTGTGGAATCGCCGCCGGCTCCTGGGGCTAGGTCGTTACTGCCTGCCTCGTTGCCCGCATTACCGCCAATCCGCGCTGTCGAATCCGTGCCGGTACCCTGCATCTTGGCGATGATCTGTTCGATCGGTCCACCGGGAACGAACTGAATGACCGCGAATGTCATGAGCATGATGCCGAGAAGCGTCGGGATCATCAGCAATATGCGTTTGAGAATATAGGCGCCCATGAAGGGGAATCAGTTTCCGTTGACGATTTGCGCGGCCTTGGCTTCGTCATACCACCAGGTATCGACGATGCCACGGTCGTATTTTGGCTTGATTGCCGGGCGTCCAAACTTGTCCCAGTGGGCAACCCAGTGGCTGGCCTTGTGCCAGTTGGGAACCCAGAAGATCTCGGCCCGCAACACGCGGTCGAGCGCCCGGCCGGCAATGTCGAGATCGTTGCGGCTGCGCGCCTCCACCACCTTGTCGATCAGGGCGTCGATGGCCGGTGAGGCGACGCCCGACATGTTGTAGGTACCTGGCCGCCTGGCCGATTCCGAGCCGAAGAAAATACGAAGACTATCGCCTGGCGTCAGACCGGCCATGAAGCGGCTGGATATCACATCGAAGTCGTAGCTTTCCTGCTGACGCAGATACTGAGCGTCATCGACGGTGCGGATGGTGGCATTGATGCCGAGCAATCGCAGATTTTTGACATAGGGCCCCAGTATGCGCTCGAAGATCGGGCTCTCGATGAGGAATTCGATGTCGAGGGTCTCGCCCCTGGCATTGCGGCGGAATGTTGCGTCGGCTTTCCAGCCGGCCGCATCCAGAAGGTCCGAGGCTTGGCGCAGCAGCTTTCTGTCTTGACCCGAACCGTCGGACACGGCTGGAATATCGGGTTCACCGTAGACTTCGGGCCGAAGACTGGCACGCAGCGGTTCAAGCAGGGTAAGTTCTTCGGTTGAAGGCAAACCTTGGGCCTTCAAAGGCGAGGATTCGAAGAAACTGGCAATGCGGTCGTAGAGGCCGAAGAAAAGATTGCGGTTCGACCACTCGAAATCGAAGGCGAGGTTCAGGGCCCGGCGCACGCGGATGTCGCGGAATTTCTCGCGGCGCAGGTTGAAGAAGAAACCT
>JANLTS010000025.1:0-2503 GCA_031363045.1 Hyphomicrobiales bacterium | reverse complement strand
CCGAATGGTTCTACAAGGGCGATGGCTCGTGGCTGGTGGCACCCGGCCAGCCTCTGCCCAAGCCCTCTTTCGCGCTCGATGGCGGCGAGGAACCGGAACTGGCCGGCCTCTACATGATTGATGCCAGGGGCCGCCCGGTGCGTTTGGGCTTTGCGCTCGGCAATGAATATTCCGATCACATCACCGAGCGCCAGAACTACCTCTATCTCGCGCACTCGAAACTCCGTCACTCGGCCATCGGGCCTGAGATGGTGATGGGCAAGATCCCCGCAAGCATCGAAGGCATGAGCCGCATCATGCGGAAAGGCCAGACGATCTGGGAAAAGCCCTTCCTGACCGGTGAAGCCAACATGAGCCACACCATTGCCAATCTCGAATATCACCACTTCAAGTATGACGGCTTCCGGAGGCCGGGCGATCTTCACATCCACTATTTCGGCACCGCCACGCTGTCGATTGCCGATGGCATCAAGCCGGAAGATGGCGATGTCTTCGAAATCGCGGCAGTGCCCTTCGGTGCCCCGTTGCGCAATCCGCTGAAGGACATGAAACCCGGCCACAAGCCCGACGGCGTGAAGGTCATCTGAGGAGATGACGGCGGCCTTCATCGCGCTTGACTGGGGAACCAGTTCGTTCCGCGCCTATCAGGTGGCGGCGGATGGCGCGGTGCTGGACACCATCTCGGCACCGCATGGCATCCTGTCGGTGGCCGATGGCAATTTCGAAGCGGCGCTCGAAACGCACATCGGCGCATGGGATAAGAAGTTACCAGTCATGGCGGCAGGCATGATCACCTCGCGCCAGGGCTGGATTGAACTGCCTTATCTCGCCTGCCCCGCCAGCGCTGCCGATCTGGCAAATGCACTACACCACCACACCACAACATCCGGTCGCCGCATCGCCTTTGCCACGGGCCTGAGTTATCGCGGGCCCGATGGCATGCCCGATGTCATGCGCAGCGAAGAGGTGCAGGTGTTTGGCTCGCTTGGGCTGGGCTCCAACCATTTCGTGACACCGGGCACGCATTCCAAATGGATCACCACGGAGGGGGACCGTCTCACCCGCTTTGCAACCTATGTCACTGGCGAAGTGTTTGCCGCCCTCAAGGGCCACACCATCCTCGGCCGCCTGATGCAGGACGGGCCAGATGATGAACAGGCCTTCACGCGCGGCGTGGAGGCGGCACTTGCTGATCCTGCGGGTTTCCTGCACCGCATTTTTTCCGCCCGTTCGCTTGGCCTGTTCGGCGAATTGGCGCCGGAGTCGATTTCGTCCTATCTCTCGGGGCAAGTCATTGGCACCGAAGTGGCGCATGCCATTCGCGACAATCCGCGCGATGCCGAATATGTCGTGCTGGCTTCGCCCGGCATCGGCGGACGCTATGTCAAGGCCATCGCCATCGCCGGATTGAACGTGCGCTATGGCGACCCTGAGGCCATCGTCAAGGGACTGACCATCATTGCAAAACAGGCAGGGCTCATCCGATGACCTTCGAAGACGCAGCGAAAGCCTGCGGCATCATCGCCATTCTGCGTGGCGTGAAGCCGTCTGAAGTACTGGCTGTCGGCAATGCGCTGCATGCGGCGGGTGTCCGCATCGTCGAGGTGCCGCTGAATTCGCCCGATCCCTTCGTGTCGATTGCCGCACTCGCCGATCACTTCAAGGCACGCATGGTTGTAGGCGCGGGCACCGTGCTCGACACAACGAGTGTGGACAAGCTCAAGGTTGCCGGTGGCACGATCTCGGTGTCGCCCGACTGCAATCCCGCCGTCATCTCCCACGCCGTCGAACAGGGGCTTGTACCACTGCCGGGAGTCTTCACGCCAACCGAAGCCTTCACCGCCATTCGCGCTGGTGCCACGCACCTGAAACTCTTTCCCGCCGAAGCCGCCAGCCCGGTGACGGTGAAAGCCTGGAAGGCGGTGCTGCCGAAACACGTGAGTATTTACGCCGTGGGTGGCGTCACACCCGCCAACATGCAGGTCTGGTCAGATGCCGGATGTGCTGGCTTCGGCATTGGTTCCAATATTTACAAGCCTGGAAAGGGCCCTGAGGATGTGGGGCAATCGGCCGCCGAATTCGTCATCGCCTGGAATGCATTGAAGAGGAATTGAAAATGAAAGTTGCATTGGTCACGGGTGCAGGCTCTGGCATCGGCAAGGCCGTGGCGCTGGCCTTCGGGCGCGAAGGTTATGGCGTCGTGCTGGCCGGCCGCCGCGCCGATGCGCTCGAAGCCGTCGCAAAGCTGATCGGTCCAAACGCATTGGCCGTGCCGAGTGATGTCTCTGACCCGGCCTCGGTGAAAGCCCTGTTCGCAGCGGCAAAAGCCAAATTTGGCCGCCTCGATGTGCTGTTCAACAATGCCGGCACGGGTGCGCCCGGCACCATCATGCTCGAGGATATCTCTGTGGAGATGTGGCAGAATGTGGTGAACGTCAATCTCTCGGGCGTCTTCTACTGCATGCAGGAAGCCTTCCGCATGATGATGGAGCAAAATCCCAGG
>JANLTS010000004.1:0-2807 GCA_031363045.1 Hyphomicrobiales bacterium | reverse complement strand
GACGGCGGCGGGCGGACTTCCCGGCGAAACGGCCAAGGGCTGGCGGGTCAAGAACCCCAACACCTATGATCTCGAATTCGGTTTTTCGGCGATGGGCTATGAGATTGCCGGCGGTTGGGGACATGCCATGGCCAAGAACGGCGACGGCGAGACAATCGTCATGGTCGGTGACGGGTCGTATCTGATGATGAATTCCGACATCTATTCGACCGTGCTGACCGGCCACAAGATGATCGTCGTGGTCTGCGACAATGGCGGATATGCGATCATCAACCGGTTGCAGAATTTCAAGGGTACGCCGTCGTTCAACAACATGATCAAGGACAGCCGGGTGAAAAAACCCTTTGCCGTCGACTTTGCCAAGCATGCGGAAGCCATGGGCGCTGCAGTGCGGCATTGCGATAGCCTGGCCGATTTCGATGCCGCACTGGCCTGGGCCAAGACCACCGACCGCACCACCGTTCTCACTATCATTACCGACGGCTATGCTTGGGTGCCGGGTGACGCCGACTGGGATGTGGGTGTGCCGGAAATCTCGGATCGCGCCGAAGTCAATGCGGCGCGGGCGCATCACGACACGATCCGCAAGAAGCAACGCATCGGAGTCTAGAAGCGCGAAGGACCAGGCCCGGCCAAGGAGTGTAGTTATGGAACAGATCGGATTTATCGGGCTTGGCCGCATGGGACGCCCCATGGCGGCCAATCTTTGCCGCAAGGGTTTCCGGGTTGCAGTGCATGACGTCAATCCGGCGGCGGTGGCCGAGCTTGAATTGCTGCAGGCGCGTGGCGCAAAGTCCGTTGCCGATGCCACGGCAGGCGCTGGCATCATCGTGACAATGTTGCCGACGCCTGCGGTGGTGCGCGATGTGGTGGCGGGGCCGAATGGAATATTGGCGCATGCGCCAGCGGGTGCGCTGATCCTCGACATGAGCACGATCGACCCCGAGACGACAGACGCGCTGGCGGCACAGGCTAAGGCGCGGGGCGTGGCCTTTGTCGATGCGCCAGTTGGCCGCCTTGCGGCACATGCGATACGCGGTGAATCACTGTTCATGGTGGGTGCGAGCCTCGAGGATTTCGGCCGCGTGAAGCCGTTGCTCGATGCCATGGGCAGCACGGTGCATCACTGTGGTGACGTCGGTTCGGGCACACGTACCAAGTTGGTCAACAATTATCTCGCCATTACTTTGTGCCAGCTCAATGCCGAGGCGCTGGCGCTGGCCGAGCGTTTCGGACTGGGGCTGGAAACAACGCTCGATGTGCTCTACGGCACCACGGCGGTGAACGGCCAGTTGAAGATCAACTGGCCGGCCAAGGTGCTCAAAGGCGATATCGAACCGGGGTTCACCATCGATCTTGCCCACAAGGACCTGACACTGATTGTCGAGGCGGCCAATGCGGCGCGGGTTCCGATGCCATTGGCGGCGGCAGCGCGCGAGGCCTTCAGCACGGCGCGGGCGCGCGGCATGGGGTCAAAAGACTTTTCAGCGATGCTCGATAACCTGTGCGAGATTGCCGGCATCGCCAAGCCGCGACTGAAAACTTGAGTTCCGCGAACGGAGTGATTGACCATGACGACGATCAGGCGGCCTGAACACCCGGAAGCCGACCCACGCGTCAAGGCGGTGATGGATGATATCCGCGCCACGCGTAAATCCGACTTCATCAATAATTTCTGGATCTATCTGGCCTTCGATCCGGCCCTGCTCGAAGAGACCTGGGCTGGCGTCAAGGCAGTGATGGCGCAGCCTTCGGCACTGGATCCGTTGACCAAGGAACTGATCTACATCGCGGTTTCGATCACCAACTCGTGCCGCTATTGCGTGCATTCGCATACCGCTGCGGCGCGCGCCAAGGGGATGACGGATGCTATGTATGCAGACCTGCTGCGCGTCGTGGCGACAGCTGGCCGGACCAATCAGTTGCTGAACGGGTTGCAGGTTCCAGTCGATGCCGCCTTCGAAATGGATTGACGTTCCGGGCAGTTGACGGGCCTTGATTGCTGCGGCAAGATTTTAGCCAAGGGTTGGGGACGATGGCACTCGCGGGGATTCAAGCAAACTGGAGTCAGGAGCGCATCGTGCTGGCGCTCGCCGTGCTGTTGTTCGTGGCATCGGGCGCCGCACTTCCCGGTTTCCTCGATTCCGCCAACCTGATCTCGATCATCCGCAGCGTTTCGGTACTGGGATTGTTGGCGGTCGGCATGGCCATCGTCATCATAGGACGCGGCATCGATCTCGCTTCGGTCGCCATCATGGCGATGTCGGCGGCGTGGTATCTGCAGATGCTGAATGATGGCTGGGCGGGGCCTGCGGCCTTGCTGCTGACCATTGCGGGCGTGCTGCTGATCGGCCTCTTCAACGGATTCCTGATCGCCTATGCCGATGTGCCGCCGATCTTCGCGACATTGGCGAGCGGCTCCTTCGTGTTTGGCTTCGTTCGCTCGCAACTGATTACCCAGGATGCCATTCCGGTGCCGCGCGGCAATTGGCTGGAGACGCTGGGCCGCGCCCGGCTTTTCGAGATTCCAGCCGAGGTTTTTGTTTTCGCGGGGGCGGCTTTTGCGGCCTATCTGTTCCTGCGCTACACCAAGTGGGGCCGCTATGTGTATTACATGGGCGACAACATTCTGGCGGCGCGCAATGCCGGCATTCCCGTCCGCCCGATGACCATGCTGCGCTACGTGATCTCGGCGTTGATTGCGATGACCGCGGGCCTTCTCACCGCATCGAGCCTACTCTCCATCAATACCCGCGTCGTCAACTCGACGCTGCTCTATGACGTCATCCTCGTCGTGGTGATCGGCG
>JANLTS010000652.1:0-6480 GCA_031363045.1 Hyphomicrobiales bacterium | reverse complement strand
CTCCGCGCAATGGCCGCAAGGACCATCGACGATCTTTGGAAAGCCATCGGCAACATTTGCGCTCTCTTCACGCCAGACGAATGCTCAAACTACTTCGCCGCAGCAGGATATGGACTCAACTGAAAGTGCGACGCTCTAGCGGAGGCATGTCTGGTGTTGGCCGCGCGGGATTTGCGTGGTCTGGCAGTGCAATTGTTGGCATGAAACGCCGCTGGCCGCGTTGGGTGCCGCCCCGCAGCATGGTGGATCGGCATTACAACGCGCTCCGCTGGGTCAACGGCCAACGCGGTGGACTGGACAACCCGCTGGGCGCCCGGGCTTTGTACTTGTTCTCGAATGGAGCCGATACTCTATATCGAATACACGGAACGAATGAGCCCCAGTCGATAGGCAAGGCCGTATCATCTGGTTGCATACGGCTGTTGAATGAGGACAGCGCGCACCTTTTCGATCTCATTGAAGTCGGCACACCTGTCGTAGTGCGGGCCTCTCATGAGCAAGCTCGAGAGGTTGATCCCCACGTCAGAAATGGTCACTAGACCCGCATTTTGATCTTTGTGGCATCGTGTTGAACTGGCTCGTCGATGGCTTACGAGAGTTCAAAGTTCACGACTGTTCATGCGCTGGAATCAGAAGTAGCATGCTGGACTGTGAGCATGCCGCGCGCCCGGCCACAGCATGCCTTCGACTCATGGAATACGACTTTTGCAGGGCTAGTGTATTTTTCGGGATACAGCCCGTTCGCCAGTAATGGGATCTGGAAGGAATTCTACGCCAATCTGCATCTTTCATGACTGGGCCATTCAAACTCGCCAATCAAAGTCGGGGAAAGCGCAATGACTAACTCTGAACGCAGAAGAATCAGACCCCAACTGCACGTTATTCTGGGATTGCTGGTACCTTCCCTGGTTGCAATCACGATGCTTTCAGCTCGCGCAGAGAATCTTCAAGAGATCGCCGAGCACACGCACTTCCATGGAGTTTCGTTTAATCGTGCCGGTGGCGATGCGAGGCTTCTGATCGCGACCCACCACGGCATGTTTGCGGTAATGAAGGATGGTTCCACGGCGCAGATTTCATCAACGCAGGACTTCATGGGGTTCTCGCCCGACCCGTCCGATCCCATGAGATATTTCGGAAGTGGTCATCCTGCCAGTGGCGGGAATTCAGGCTTCCTTGAAACGCGCGATGGGGGCGCCACGTGGTCGCGATTGTCGGACGGGGTCAATGGTCCGGTCGACTTTCACAGTCTTGCCGTTAGTGCGGCCAATCCGAAGGTCATCTACGGGATCTTCAACGGCATTCAAATGAGTGCAGATCGAGGCCTGAGCTGGCAAGTCACCGGAGGAATTCCGGATGGCCTGGTACAAATTGCTGCCTCGTCGAGAGACCCTTACCGAATTGTTGCTGCAACCAAGATTGGTTTGATGGTGAGCGATGATTCAGGAAAGTCATGGCGCAATGCCGCGTTCGACGGAGAAATAGTGAGTGCCATTCGGATAGAATCCGATGGGATAGCTTACGCATTTGTGCTTGGGCACGGCTTTCTCAGGAGCAACGAGTCAAGTCTCGCCGACTGGGAGCCGCTGTCCAGTTCTTTCGGTCAGGCGATTCCACTTCACATTGCGTCGAACCCCAAGGATCCGAACCATCTCATCATTTCCACGCAGACTAGCGCGTTGCTGGAGTCTCGCGACGGCGGCAAGAACTGGGAATCTTTTGGTCAACCACAATGAGAAACTGGGGCTGGGCACCGATGCCTGTGCTTTCGGTTGGCGTGCTGCTTATAGGTGTGCTGGCCGTATACCTTATGCGATCCGCTTCAAATGACGGTGGCGGCCTGAACGGCTCGAGCTCTGCTGTCGCGGTGACGCGCGGCAAAATAGTGTATGAGCGAAATTGTGCGAGCTGCCATGGAAAGCAGCTTCAAGGGCAAGCTGATTGGAAAAGTCCTCTCTCCAACGGCCGTTTGCCTGCGCCACCCCACGATGCCAGCGGACATACCTGGCATCATCCCGACGTTGTTTTGACCGGTATCACCCGGCGTGGGTTGAAGCCATACGTGAACCAGGACTATGAGAGCGATATGCCGGCTTTCGAGGGCATCCTAACCGAAGAACAAATTGGCGATATTCTCAGCTACATTAAGAGCACGTGGCCGGAACGTGAGCGCGACTATCAAAGGCAGATGACGGATCAAACGCCAAACGACCCAGTGACACCCGGTGTCAAATAGCTGTCTTTCTATCGCGCGTTCTGAGGAATCCGGTCGATGAAACTTGCAGGCCCAGCGACTCACAGTCATTTGTTCAAAAGGACAATCTCGTGAAGTACCCTATACGCCGCTCGTTTCTTGTCGGAGCTGCGAGTTTCCTCGCAATTCGGCATATCATAGCCGTGTCATAAATAGCCACGTACGAAGCGGCAATCGCCCACAAATTGCTGGCCTCCGTTCCATCTCTCGGCGAAAGGAGTCTGACTGCGTAGCGTCCTCACCCGCATTGCTCATCATCCAGTCAATCGTGTCGCCGACTTGCCGCCGTGGAACTAATCGGTCAGTCCATATCAAGCCCGAGCCGGGTAGACCCTCGGACACTTACGACGGTATGGAATGAGAGAATCTGATGAACAGCCTGGACACGGCTAAAAGCAATGTCCAGGCCTTCGCGTTTAGGCCGCCATCTTACGGCAGCTCTCTGCACAGCGGCGGCAGGCCTTTACGCAATCCTCCATGTCGCCAAGACGCTCACAATCCTCAGCACACTGATTGCAGATTTTTGCACATTCCCGGCATACGTGCGGATGATGCTGCGAATTCATCAGCATGAAATGTGCAGCAGTCCGGCAAATTTCGGTACACGCCATCATCAGGCCGAAATGGCCCGGCGCGACATGTTTGCCTCCGATCTCGAGGCAATGGGTCATTGCGCCGCCGAAGCAAGCTTTATAGCAGGCTAGGCAGTCGTCGATGCATGATTTCATTTCTTGTGACATATTGTGCATGGCAATTCTCCTTTCTGGCGATCAGTTTCCATGTTCCGATTGCCATTTCTTCATCTCATTGATTTCTTTTTCCTGAGCAGCAATGATCTGTTCGGCCATTTTACGAAGCTGCGGATCCATGCCGTACTCCAGTTGTACCTTCGCCATGTCGATTGCTGCCTGATGGTGCGGCATCATCATCATGACGAAATTGGCGTCGGGATTATCCGTCGGCTTCATGGATTGCATGGACTTCATCATTCCGTTCTGTACGGCCATCATGTACTGGCCTGACTTCATTCCCGCGTCCTGGGCGAAGACGGGGCTGACGGCGCAAAGGGCCGCAATGAGCGTGATCGATATTGGTTTCATTGGTATTTATCCTATATTGGGATGTTCTTCCGCCAATCGGCGAAGGCGAATTTCGGGATGAAGCCAGGTGAAGGCGCTGATACGCGGCGGACGCTTGATTCCTGGCGGACGAAACTGGCGAACAACTTTGTTTTGTTCTGCGTCAGGCACGTTGGCACCATTTGCGAACTGACGTTCCGCCTCCAGAGGCGCTAAGGCCGATTGGCAGGGCAAATGGCATTCACTTAGGGTGTGATCGACATTTGATTCAGATATAATGCTTTGATTTAACTCAACAACTTTATCAAAAGAAAGCTGATGCGCAAAGTTGGAGTTAGCCAGCGTTCCAAACGAAATTGCAATGCACCAGACAAGCGCCATGGCGACTATGATCCTTGCAAGCCGCATTAAAACCTCTCCGATGACAACTAGCGAGACGTGGATCAGTTCCATTGTGAACATGGGCGATGGATTAACGCGCCTGTTGCGAGGACGACGGCAAGGGACACAAGCAACGCCACTATCATGTGAGCGCGTAACCCGCCGGGGCGGAGAATTCGGACACCACCCCCTCGGTGGGGCAGGACCAGAAGCAAAAACCGGACAGCGGTGACAACCGCCAGAATCCAACCGACTTACATGTGAATGCCCATCCACAATGGGGCGGCATTCGAACAAAATCGGGATAGGGTACCGCCCTCGAACGGAATCTCGAAAGGCAGGTGCCGATCTACCAAGTCGCGAGCGATGCGCCGCATGCGATCAAGGCAATCATCTTTTTCGGCAGGGAGGAGCAACTTCGTGTGGACTCGATTTTAAAAAGGCTCAAGCTTGTGGACAGCACGGACGTCGTCTTGATCGATGCGCGCGACGACAACAAACCCTCCGGCTCAAAGGCGTAGGAAGATGCAGTTCCATGATGAGCTCTGGGAGGGTGAGCTTGGAACCGTCAGCTCAACTTCTGGATAGAAAATGCTTGGCGCGCTTTTGCATCATAGCCTGAACTTCGGGGTCATGATGCTTGGGATCAATGATGACTTGCTTGTTGGCGATGAGGCGTTGGACGCAGCTGGGAGACGCCCGCTGGTCGATGATCGTGCCAATGATCTCAAGTATGCGTGTGTTGTGACTGATTTCTTTTTCGAGAATATCAACCAGATTAGTGTTCTTCGATTTGCGCCTAGACTTCTGTGACCATTCCAGCTCCGCTTCAAATTCTGCCCTGCGGCACAGGAAATGTTCAAGCTCCCGCAGCTCCTCCTTGCTCATCGGCCCACGGATCCGGATTGTGTTGGTGCGGAAGTCGACAATGATGTCATCGGGATGTGGAAGAGGATCAGGCGCTACAATGCCGAAAGCCCGGCGTCGCTCGAGTTCCGACTCCCATTCTGCTTTATAAGTGATTGCCGTTTCCAACCATTCGTCGTGGCGTTGGCGAATCGTATTTTCGGCTGTGGCCAAAAGTTCGGCAAAGAGGCGCTGGGCGCGGGTATTGCCTTTGGCAGCGGTCACCGCCATTGAGCGAACTATGGCCTGCGCCATGGGCACAGGAATTTGTTTGTCGCCATCGTTGACCTTTATGGTGCGATAGGCTTCAGTGAGGATGATGGCCTTCAGGCGCTCTTCGTGCAGGGCGGGACGCTGGTTCCTGGCGCCGCGGGGACGGCCCGTGGGGTTACCGGACTGGCCCTCCTTGAAGCGGGTCGTGGCCGGCGGCTTGCCATACCCCACGTCATAGGTGGTGGGGCGGGGAAGCCGGGGACGTCGTTTGGCGTCGTCACCCTGGTCGCTGGAGTTAGCCATGATGGATCAGTCCCCCGAATGCTGAATGTGAGACAGGCAGTCGTCTGCGATCAAGGCCTCGAGGGTCGGTCCGGGGTCGGCAAGATGCGCAGCCAGCGCCTTTATCCTCTGGGAAACGGCATGACTACCCGGCAGCCAGCAGACGTGAGGAGCGGCAGTCTTGCCCTCGAACGACACGGAGGGCAGGAGGGCCCGATCCGCTACGGAACCGGCCACCACTGTTGCCGCTTTGGCCGCAGCAACGTCAGGCTCGCTTTCAGTCCCCAGGTTCGCGGTTTTCAGGCGCGCAACGTCCTCGAAGCACTCACCCGTCGACTCCAGCACAGCATCGTCCTTTGCATAGGCTTGCCAGCGCCGGATGATGCGGTCGCAATAGAGCGGGTCGAGTTCGCAGAGATAGCCGCGCCGGCCGGTCTTGTGGGCGGCAACCAGGGTCGAGCCCGAGCCTCCGAAGAGATCGAGCACGATGCCGCCCCGCTTCGAGACATCCTTGATGCCATCGGCAATCATGGCCACGGGCTTCACCGTGGGGTGAAGCTGGATCTCGTTGTTCCGGTTCGATCCGAAGCTGTTCATGCCCTTGTAGCACCAGACATTGGTCCGGTAGCGGCCATGCTGGCCAAGCTCGAAGCTGTTGATGTGGGCAGCTGTTCCCTTCTTGAAGGCGAAGATCAACTCATGGCGGGAGCGGTAGAACGTCCCCATGCCACCGTTGTCTTTGGCCCAGACAATGAGGTTCTTGAACTCGGAATAGACGGCCTCGCCAGCTTCGAGCATCTCGCGCATGTGCCGCCAGTCCATGCAGACAAAGTGGATCGAGCCGTCGACGCTGTTGTCGGCCAGATTGCGGAAGACCTGACTGAGGAAGCCCGCGAACTGGCCGCTTGTCATCTCGCCCGTGGCCATCGCGAACTCGCGGTGCTGGACGTTCCCCAGCCCCGAGACGTGGCCGACGATGGGCACGTTGTACGGCGGGTCTGTAAACACCATCTGGGCCTGCTCGCCGGACATGAGGATGGCGACAACCGCTGGCGACAGGGAATCCCCGCAGATTAGGCGGTGCTTGCCCAGCACCCAGACGTCACCGGCGCGGGTCACTGCCGGTCCATCCGCCAGCTCCGGAATGGCCTCGTCCCGGGGCGAGACCGGCTCTTCCACCGCAAGCCCTTCGATCAGCCCATCGACTTCGGCAATGGTGAAGCCGGTGATGGCGACGTCGAAACCGCCATCGACCTCGAGGAGCTCCTTCAGCTCGAGTGCCAGCAATTCGTCGTCCCAGCCTGCGTTCAGTGCCAGTTTGTTGTCGGCAAGGACATAGGCCTTCTTCTGGGCCGGTGTCATGTT
>JANLTS010000594.1:0-1620 GCA_031363045.1 Hyphomicrobiales bacterium | reverse complement strand
GCGATCTCATCGAGATCAGTCACGCGCGGGCAGACATAGAAGCTCTGGCCGCCACGGAAATGCTCGCGCAGCAGGCTCTCGCGGATGATGACCGGATCAAACGGTGTGATGTAGGTGCGCACTGCCAGTCGGTCCAATGGCGGCGTGGTGATGAGGGAGAGTTCACGCACGCCGGTAAGCGCCAGTTGCAGCGTGCGCGGGATCGGCGTGGCGGTGAGCGTCAGCACATGCACGTTGCTGCGCAGTTCCTTCAAGCGTTCCTTGTGCTTGACGCCGAAATGCTGTTCCTCGTCGATGATCAACAGGCCCAGATCGCGGAATTTAATTGAGTCAGACAGCAGCGCATGCGTGCCGACGACGATATCAATGTCGCCCGACGTGATGCCGGCCTTGACCTGATCAAGTTCCTTCTTCGGCACCATGCGCGAGGCTTGTGCAATATTGATTGGCAAGCCCTTGAAACGTGCCTGGAAGGTTGCGAAGTGCTGGCGCGATAGCAGAGTTGTGGGGACAACCACTGCCACTTGCTTGCCATTCATGGCGGCAATGAAGGCCGAGCGCAGCGCCACTTCGGTCTTGCCGAAACCGACGTCGCCACACACCAGCCGGTCCATCGGGCGGCCCTTCTGCAGGTCCTCGATCACCGAGTCGATGGAGGTGAGTTGGTCCTCGGTTTCCTCGTAAGGGAAGCGAGCGCAGAATTCTTCGTAGGCACCCTCGGGCGGCGGCAGCACATCGCCGGGCTTCAATTCTCGGGCAGCAGCGGTGCGGATCAAGTTCTCGGCGATCTTGAGAATGCGCTCCTTGAGCTTGGCCTTCTTCGCCTGCCAGGCGCCACCGCCCAGCCTGTCTAGCTGTGCGCCTTGTTCATCCGAACCATAGCGCGACAGCAGTTCGATGTTCTCGACGGGCAGAAACAGGCGGTCGCCACCGGCATAGGTGAGGAACAGGCAATCATGCGGTGCGCCCTGCACCTCGATGGTTTTCAATCCTTCGAAGCGGCCGATGCCATGATCGACATGGACGACGAGATCGCCGGGCGACAGTGCGGACAATTCAGAAATGAAGTCCGAGGCCTTCTTGGTCTTGCGGCCACGGCGGACGAGGCGGTCGCCTAAGATATCCTGTTCGGCGATGACAACGAGGTCGGCGGTTTCGAAACCTTCCTCGATACCCAAGACGACGAGACCCGCAATGGACCTGTCCCAGGACATGAAATCATCCCAGCTCTTCGGGCTAGCGAGCGGCGCCATCTCGTGGTCCTTGAGGATCGATTCGAGGCGGTCGCGCGAACCTTCGGTCCACGAGGCGATGGCGATGCGGCGGCCTTTCGTGCGGATCTCGTCGGCGTGCAGTTTCACGGCTTCGTAGACATTGCCGGCGGCCTGCGTGCGCTCCGCCGCAAAGCTGCGGCCGCGCTTGCCACCAAATGAGATGGCGGAAGAGTCCGGGCTTTCGAACGGCGAAAATGCCAGCACCGTGTGATTGGCCTGCACCTCTGCCCAGTGACTGGCGGTGAGGTAAACGGTCTCAGGCGGTACGGGTTTGTAGGGTGCGGCGCCAAACGTTTCCTTCTTCTCCAACCCTTCCTTCCGGGCGTTGAAGAACTCGGCGATCTGC
>JANLTS010000137.1:0-5623 GCA_031363045.1 Hyphomicrobiales bacterium | reverse complement strand
CTCAAGAAGAACAAGGTTCAGGTCATCTGGGGCGAGGCGAAACTGTCGAAGCCGGGTGAAGTCACCGTCTCGAAACCGGTGAAGGCGGCCATGCAACCCCAGCCTCCCGAGCCCAAGGGCGCGCTGGGCCCCGGCACTTACACGGCGAAGCACATCATCGTGGCGACGGGTGCGCGTCCCCGCGTTCTCCCCGGCCTTGAGCCTGACGGCAAACTGGTGTGGACCTATTTCGAGGCGATGGTGCCCAAAGCCATGCCAAAATCGTTGCTGGTCGTCGGCTCCGGCGCCATCGGCATCGAGTTCGCGTCCTTCTACAACGCCATGGGCGTTGATGTGACGGTGGTCGAGATCATGGACCAGATCATGCCCGTGGAAGACACCGAGATTTCCAAGGTGGCGCAAAAGCAGCTGGAGAAACTCGGCCTCAAGATCCGCCTCGGCGCCAAGGTGGCGAAGCTGGAGAAGGGCGCCGACAGCGTCACCGCCACCATTGAGGCCGGTGGCAAGAGCGAAACCTTGACGGTGGACCGCGTCATCTCGGCAGTCGGCGTTCAGGGCAATATCGAGGGTCTGGGACTCGAAGCGCTCGGCATCAAGACCGAGAAGGGCTGCATTGTGATTGACGGCTATGGCCGCACCAATGTCGCGGGCGTCTATGCCATCGGTGACGTCGCAGGTCCGCCGATGCTGGCGCACAAGGCCGAGCATGAAGGTGTCATCTGCGTCGAGAAGATCAAGGGCCTCGATGCCCATCCGATGAAAAAGGAACAGATCCCCGGCTGCACCTATTGCCACCCGCAAGTGGCGAGCGTCGGCTTGACCGAGGCCAAGGCCAAAGCGGCGGGATATGAGATGAAGATCGGCCGCTTCCCCTTCATGGGCAACGGCAAGGCGATAGCACTGGGCGAGGACCAGGGACTGGTCAAGACGATTTTCGATGCCAAGACCGGCCGGCTGATCGGCGCCCATCTCGTGGGCGCTGAAGTGACCGAGCTGATCCAGGGCTTCGTCGTCGCCATGGGTCTCGAGACCACCGAGGAAGAGCTGATGCACACGGTATTCCCGCATCCCACCCTCTCCGAAATGATGCACGAAAGCGTACTCGACGCCTACGGCCGCGTCATTCACATGTAGGTTTCGTTAAGGGGTTTGGCGCAGTCTGGCTGCCATGGATCAGACATCCGCCATCCTCGAAGCCTTCGACATGCTCGACATCGTGCTGGCGGTATTCGGCGCGGTGATTTTCGCCTTGTGGTTCGGGCGCGGCAAGACGATTGGCGGCCTGCTGTCTGGCGCACTCGTCGGCGGGCTGATCAAGCCGGCGATCGTCATAGTTCTCGGATCGGGGCTGATGTTCGCCGCGTCGGGCGGCATGCCGGAAATCAGGCAGACCCCGGAACAGCAGCAGAAGACGCTGGACTTCTGGACGAAATAACCGCCTCTGAATATCCTTGATACGACGCGGTCGCTGGGCCATATCTTGGCCGTTCGTTGTCAATGGGGAAGGGGCCAGGAATATGAACAGTCTCATGGATTTGGGCGGCGGCGTTGGCTGGATCGGCACGCTGCTGATCGGCGGTATCGCAGGCTGGATCGCCGAAAAGGTGATGAAGACCGACCAGGGCATCATCATGAACATCATCGTCGGTGTCATCGGCTCCTACATCGGCGCGTTCCTCGCCAATGCACTGGGCATCCGGCTTGGCGAGCTTTTCTCGGGCTGGTTCCTCGGCAATCTTATTGTCGCTGCAGTGGGCGCAATCTTGCTGCTGTTCATTGTTAAACTGGTCCGCAACCGCGGCTGAGTGGGAGACGAAAAAGCATGACTGGATTTGGCTGGATCATGACGATCATCATCGGCGCATTGGCCGGATGGATCGCTGAAAATCTGATGAAGTTCAATACGGGCCTCATCATGAATATCGTCCTCGGAATCGTCGGCGCCATCGTCGGCAATTTCCTGCTGGGACTTCTGGGCATCAGCCTCGGCGGCTTCATTGGCCAGCTCATCGTCGCGGTGATCGGCGCTTGCGTCCTGATCTTTGCATATCGAGCAATCAAGGGTAGCTCCGCCGCCTGATGGTCACGTTGCTCGACAACACGGTGAAGCCGCGGCATCCGGAGAAGGCCCACAAGCCTGATACGCCGGTGCTGCGGAAGCCTGAGTGGATCCGGGTCAAGGCGCCCGGATCGCCTGTCTACGCCGAGACGCAGAAGATCGTGCGCGACAACAAGCTCGTCACCGTGTGCGAGGAGGCGGGCTGCCCCAATATCGGCGAATGCTGGTCGAAGAAGCACGCCACCTTCATGATCATGGGCGACACCTGCACCAGGGCCTGCGCCTTCTGCAACGTGAAGACCGGCATGCCCGACGCATTGACTGCCGACGAGCCCGAGAAAGTCGCTGACGCCATCGCCCGCATGGGGCTCATGCATGCGGTCATCACCTCCGTTGACCGCGATGACCTCGCAGACGGCGGTGCCCGGCATTTTGCTCGCACCATCCGCGCCATTCGCGCCGCATCACCGTCCACCACCATCGAAGTGCTGACACCGGATTTCCTCAAGAAGGATGGCGCGCTCGAACAGGTGGTCGAGGCGAGGCCCGATGTCTTCAACCACAATCTCGAAACCGTGCCGGCGCTGTATCTCAAGATCAGGCCGGGTGCGCGCTATTTCCACTCGCTGCGCCTGCTGCAGAAGGTGAAGGAACTCGATTCGTCGATGTTCACCAAGTCAGGCATCATGGTGGGCTTGGGCGAAAGCCGCGAGCAGGTGATGCAGGTCATGGACGACATGCGCTCCGCCACCATCGATTTCATCACCATCGGTCAATACCTGCAGCCGACGCGCAAGCATGCGGCCATCGATAGGTTTGTGACGCCCGAGGAATTCAAGGGCTATGAAACCATCGCCTTTGCCAAGGGCTTCCTGATGGTCGCCGCGACCCCTCTCACCCGCTCCTCGCATCACGCCGGCGATGATTTCGCCCGTCTGAGAGCGGCCCGCAACACACAATCCGGATACTGATGAATGCCGAAATACTCGATCAGCCGCAAGGTTCCCTTCACTGTCGACCAAGTCTTCGCGATTGCCAGCGATGTCTCCCAGTACAAGCAGTTCTTGCCTTTGGTGCAGCGGTCGCAGGTGCTCTCCAAGTCGACGCTGCCGGATGGCCGCGAGACCTTCGAGGCTGAACTTATCGTGAAGTACATGAAGCTCAATATTCAAGAGAGAGTGCACAGCACCGTCATCATCGACAAAGCGAAGCGGATGGTCGTGGCGCACTCGGCCCAAGGACCTGTGAAAAACCTTGATGCCGAATGGCTGATCACGGAAGCCGGCCCCGGCGCCTGCGATATCAAGTTCAATGTCGATTACACCCTGAAGAGCCGGACACTTCAATTCGTTCTGTCAGGCATGTTTGACATGATGGTGCGGAAAGTCATGAATTCCTTTGAGGAACGGGCCCGCCAGCTTTACGGTTCCGCCGAGGCCAAGGCCAAAGTATAGGCCATCTGCAAGGCCCGCGAGACCGTCCGGTTGCGCACCATATCACGGCCGATGTCTCCTAACTGCAATTCCTGATGCAGGACCTCGCCAGCTTTACTGGCGATGGCGCAATGAACAAGGCCCACGGGCTTCAACGCAGAGCCGCCGCCGGGTCCGGCAATACCGGTCACAGCGATTGTGATGTCAGCGGCACCATGTGTGAGCGCTCCCGATGCCATGGCGCGCGCGACCTCTTCGCTCACAGCGCCAACCTCCACGATGAGCCCGGCCGGCACGCCGATCATCGCCGTCTTGGCGGCGTTGGAGTAGGTGACAAAGCCACTATCGAAAACATCCGATGATCCGGGTACGGAGGTTATCACCGCGGCGATGAGGCCGCCGGTGCAACTTTCGGCAGTGGCCAGCATCAATTTCTTGCGGCGGCACAGATCGATCAACCGGACAGCTTGCGCGGTCAATTCCGTGTCGAAACTCATATTATCAAACTCACGGCAAGCGCACGGTTGCGGTCGCGAAGGCCATGATGCCTTCCTTGCGGCCGATAGCGCCAAGCTTTTCCATCGTTGTGGCTTTGATGGCAATGCGTGATGGCTCTAGCCGGAGGAGGGGTGCGAGAACCGCTCTCATCTCAGTCACATGTGGCGCGATCTTCGGTGCCTCGGCCAGAATTGTAACATCGACATTGGCAATCAGCCCACCTTTGGCTTCCATCAGCTCCACTGCCTTCTTCAGGAATATTTGCGACGGAGCACCTTTCCACTGCGGGTCGCTCGGCGGAAAATGCGTGCCGATGTCGCCTTCGCCGATGGCCCCCAATATGGCATCGGTCAGCGCATGCATGGCAGCGTCGGCATCGGAATGGCCTTTGAGTTTCTGGGCAAAGGGAATCGATACGCCGCAGAGGATCACCGCATCGCCGGGTTCGAAGGGATGAATGTCGATCCCCTGGCCAACCCGCACGTCGGGCAAGTTTTCGAGCTTGCGGCGTGTCATGTCACGGTCGGCGATGTCGATGTCCTCGGCGGAGGTGAGTTTGCGGTTGTCGTGCCGTCCTGGAATCATCGATATGGCAATACCGGCATGTTCGGCGACCGATGCGTCATCGGTGAGGTTGGCGGTGGCTTCCGTCTGGGCGCGGCGGTGGGCGGCGAGAATGCTGGCAAAGGCGAAGCCTTGTGGCGTCTGTGCAGTCCAGATGCCAGCACGGTCTACGGTGCGGGCAACGATGCCGCCAGGGGCGAATTTCAGCGTCTCGGCGACCGGCATGCCGGGAATGACCGCCGGAAATCGCTCAAGCCAGACGATGACATGGCTGATCAGATCGCGCGACACGAATGGCCGGGCGGCATCGTGGATGAGAACTTTAGAAGGCGCGTGCCGTTCCATGGCTTCCACCCCAATCCGGCATGATTCCTGGCGGGTTGAACCACCAATGACCGGTCGTGGCACGTCGAGGCCTACGACAGATTCGGCAAACATCGCCTCATGGCCTTCGCCGATGACCGGCTGCACACTGGCAACGCCGGGATGATCGAGAAAAGCCTTGAGCGTCCACCAGATCACGGGTTTTCCGCCGATCAGCTGGTATTGTTTCGGTTTTTCGCCCCCTGCGCGCAAACCGGAACCACCGGCCACGATCACCGCCGCAACTGTCATGCATTTGCTGTAGCAAGCCCTGCGGGGGCTCGCAAGAAAGGCTCTTGACGCATTGCAACATCAAGGTATTCTGCCCGTAAATTAAACATGATATTGATGTGATTAAAAAATGGGCATAATGATTGGCCCGATCGAAACGCGAAACCGGGTGTTCCTGGCGCCAATGTCTGGCGTGACGGACGAACCCTTCCGTGCGACGGCATATGAACTCGGCGCCGGGCTAGTGGTGAGCGAGATGGTGGCGAGCGAGGAACTCGTCAATGCCCGGCCCGACATGCTGCGCCGGGCGCTGGGTGCTGAATCAATCAAGCCCTTCGTCATGCAGCTGGCAGGGCGCGAAGCCCATTGGATGGCCGAAGGCGCCCGCGTCGCCCAGGACATGGGGGCCGAAATCATCGACATCAACATGGGCTGCCCGGCACGCCAGGTGACGGGCGGTCTCTCAGGTTCAGCG
>JANLTS010000135.1:0-2837 GCA_031363045.1 Hyphomicrobiales bacterium | reverse complement strand
TTTCGCTGGAAGAAACCGTTTCAGTCGCCGCCGAAGGCATTGCCTTCGAAACCATACCTTCGGTGACTTCGCAAAGACTTGTTCAACCGATGGAAATCGTTACGTTCCCCGACCGCGATGACATTCGCGACGAAATCCTGAGAGCCGCATCATGACATCAACCGAAAAAGGCCAACTCGTCACCGCCAACCGCTTGCGCGATGGCATCGCCGTCTTCCTCACCCGCTCCGGCCAATGGAGCGAGACCATCGACGATGCCGCTCTTGCCCTGGAGCCGCAGGCCGCGGCAGCGCTTGAAGCCCGCGCCAAGGACGACGAGAAAGCAACGCTCGTCACCGGCGCCTATTTGATCGATGCCGAGCGCCTGAACAGCCGCATCCGCGCCGCCCACATCCGCGAGCGCATGCGCGCCCTTGGACCGACCGTGAGACTGGACCACGGCAAGCAGGCCGAGGGCAAGGGTGCGGGCTTTGCCGCGCCCGAGGGAGTATAGACCGATGTACCGCTACGATGAGTTCGACCACCAGTTCGTCCGTGACCGGACGAACCAGTTCCGCGATCAGGCCGGCCGCCGCTTGTCCGGCGAATTGACCGAGGATGAATTCCGCCCCCTGCGCCTCATGAATGGGCTCTACCTGCAGCTCCACGCCTATATGCTGAGGGTCGCAATTCCCTATGGTACGCTGTCCTCCAAACAAATGCGTCAGCTGGCCTTCATCGCCGACAAGTGGGACAAGGGCTACGGCCATTTCACCACCCGCCAGAACATCCAGTACAACTGGATCAAGCTCGAGGACACCGCCGACATTCTCGATGCCCTGGCCGACGTCGAAATGCACGCCATCCAGACGAGTGGCAACTGCATCCGCAACGTGACGACGGATCATTGGGCGGGTGCCGCCGCCGATGAGATCGCCGATCCGCGGCCCGTCGGCGAATTGCTGCGGCAATGGTCCTCGCTGCATCCGGAATTCTCCTTCCTGCCGCGCAAATTCAAGATCGCGGTGACGGGAGCGCCTAACGACCGCGCCGCCGTCAAGGTGCATGACATCGGTCTCCGCCTGCACAAGAATGCCGAAGGCGCCATCGGCTGGGAAGTGATCGTCGGCGGTGGCTTGGGCCGCACGCCGATGATCGGCGTCACGGTGCGTGACTTCCTGCCCGAGCTTGAACTCGTCGGCTATCTCGAAGCCATCATGCGCGTCTATAATCTCTATGGCCGCCGCGACAACAAATACAAGGCCCGCATCAAGATTCTGGTGCATGAGCTTGGCGCCGACAAGTTCAAGGCAGAAGTTGAATCCGAATATGCCAAGCGCCCGCAGGCCTCGACCGAAGTCGAGGAGCGTGAGCTGAAACGCATCGCTGCTTACTTTGCAGCACCACAGCTGGAGAAGCTGCCGCGCTGGTCGGCTTCGTTCGAGGAAGCCAAGCTCGGCAATCCGGCATTCTCACGCTGGGCCAGGAATAATCTCGGCGCTCACCGCGCCGATGGCTATGCCATCGTCAATATCTCGCTCAAGCCCGATGGCGGCATCCCCGGCGATGCAACATCAGACCAGATGCGGCTGATGGCGGAACTGGCCGAACGTTACAGCCTCGATGAGTTGCGCGTCAGCCACGCCCAAAACGTGGTGCTGCCGCATGTGAAGAAGGACGATGTCTTCGCCATCTGGCAAGCGCTCGAAGCGGCAGGCCTTGGTGCCGCGAATTATGGCCTGGCCGGTGATATCATCGCCTGCCCCGGGCTTGATTATTGCGCGCTGGCCACGGCCCGCGCCATTCCCATTGCCCAGGCGATTTCACGGAAATTCTCCGACTCGGCAAAGCAGGACGAGATCGGCAAGCTGAAGATCAACATTTCCGGCTGCATCAACGCCTGTGGCCATCATCACGTTGGTCACATCGGCATCCTCGGTCTCGACAAAAAGGGCGAGGAATATTACCAGATCACGCTTGGTGGCTCATCGGCCGAGAACGCCTCGATCGGTTCGATCCTGGGGCCAGGCTTTGCCGGTCACGAAGTGGCCGATGCCATTGAGACCATTCTTGATACCTATCTGAAACTTCGTGGGCCCGGTGAGGAGTTCCTTGCCGCTTATCGCCGCGTCGGTGCCAAGCCCTTCAAGGAGGCTCTCTATGCCACTGCTTAAGAACAACACGTTGATTGCCGAAACCTGGGCGCATGCCGATGCCGAGGGCGAGCTGCCCACAGGCGATGTGGTAGTGCCTTTCGCACGGCTGTTAAAGAATTGGGAGCAGCTGTCACAACGGCGGGACAAGCTCGGCGTCAGCCTCGTCAACATCGACCGCGCCGAGGCGCTCTCCACCTTCCTACCGAAGCTGCAATTGATCGTGCTATCCTTCCCGGCCTTCAACGATGGCCGCGCCTATTCGCTCGCCCGCCAGCTTCGCCAGATGGGGTATCGCGGTGAGTTGCGGGCCACCGGCAATGTGCTGCCGGACCAACTTCAGTTTATGTTGCAGGTGGGCTTCGATACGTTCGAGATCGGCGAGCGCTTCCCGCTTTCGACCTGGCAGCAGGCTTCGAAACAGATGTCGCTCGCCTACCAGCGCGGGCTTTTCCGCCGCGGCTCCGAAGCCGAAATCTGGACCGAGCGGCACACCGACGCCGAGCCCTGGCTCGAACAGCCGCACGCAGGCTGAGTCAAGATGGACCGGCAAATCTTCGAGAATTACGCGGGACTTGAAGGCCAGCAATTGCTGGAGCCTATCCTCCGCGACTTCAAGGGCCGCGCTGCCGTCGTTTCATCCTTTGGCGCCGAGTCTGCTGTGTTGCTGCACATGGTAGCCGAAGTTGATCCGGCGACGCCGGT
>JANLTS010000505.1:0-17429 GCA_031363045.1 Hyphomicrobiales bacterium | reverse complement strand
GGGCGGGGGCAATCGGGCCAATCGCATTGCGCAACCGTATCGGCAGCCTTTTTCTCGGCGCCGGGTTTCTTCACGCGGATCTTGTCGAAGTATTTTGAATCGAGTTTCATCACGCGCAATTATGGTGGTAGAGGAGCGCGCAAGCAAGCCTTGCCTTGAATGAGAGACAAGATGACACCAGAGAGCACATTGGGGCCCGTTGGCCTAACAATCTCCGCAAAGCTCAGGCAGAGTTTCGCGCCGGTTTCACTCGACGTGATCGACGAGTCGCACCAGCATGCGGGCCATTCGGGGTCGCGTCCCGATGGCGAAAGCCATTTCCGCGTGAAGATCGTCGCGGAAGCGTTCCGCGCCAAATCACGCGTCGAACAGCATCGCATGGTCAATGCGGCACTGGCGGACGAGTTGCGCGAACGCGTGCATGCGCTGGCCATTCAGGCGTCGTCACCTGACTGATCCATCCTTGCGGGCACTTCGCCGCGGCGGTGGAAATAGACGGTGTTGGCGAACCAGCGCATCGGCGGTGTGCCGATGATCAGATTGTAGAGCCAGTTGGGTGGACCGAAGTCCATCACTGAACGCAGCGCCAGTTTCTTGGTAAAGGATGGAAGTTCTTTCTTAAAGACATGCTCGGGCGGCGGACCACTGCGGGTCAGGTGATCGGCGATCAATTGCCCGGCGCGCCGCCCATAACGGAAAGCAAGCCTGATGCCGCCGCCGGTCAAGGGCGAGACATGGCCCGCCGCATCACCGATCAGCAGTACATTGGGTGCAGCAAACGGCGTCACGGGCCCACCACACGGGATCAAGCCTGAACGACGTTCCTTCACAGGCGCGTCCGAAAACCCGAACAGCTGCTCAGTGTGCGCGAGGAAGGCTTTGAGATCGGGCTTCACGCTGTCATTGGTGGCGAGGCCCACTTGAAAGAAGCCGGGAGCAGGGGCCACCCAGGCGAGATAACCGCGCGCCAGCCTGGTATCGAGGAAGCAATGCAAGAGATCGGGGTCGGCCTTCGGCAGGTCGCGGTATTCGATTTCAAGACCGGTGAGAAAGCGCTCGTTCCGGCCGAGATTGAAGAGCTTTGCCACCGTCGATCGCGCGCCATCGGCACCCACCAGATAGCGCGCCGTCAGGCCGAACTGTGGCAGCTTAATACCGCCTTCGATGCGGGTGGCCTGCTCGACCTTCCGTCCACAGATGATTTCGGCCCCGGCCTGGCGGGCCTGGTCGGCAAACCAGCGAATGAGGCCAGCGGTATCGGTGGTCAGGAAAAAATAGTCACGCGATTGCAGATCGATGTGTTTCAGCGATGGCGCGTAAAGCCTGACGCCATGAATGGCGCGGGAGAATTGCGGCGGCGTGTCGACTTCATCGGCGGCTTCCTTGACGAGGATGCCTGTTGTGTGAATGCGCGCGCCGGGTTCGCTCTTGGCTTCGATGACGACGGTCTTCAGGCCGCGCAAGGCGGCGGTGCGGGCACAGATCAGCCCGGCGAAACTGGCGCCGACGATGACAAGATCAACCTGCCTGAGGTCCATCGGCGTCGCGCTTCAATGGACTCATGCGGAGAGCAGTAACCTGATGCTTGCGCTTTTTCAGAATTTCAAAGCGAAAGCCATGAAAGCTGAAGGCCTGGCCGACCTCAGGGATCATGCGGGCTTCATGGATGACGAGGCCGGCGATGGTGTTGGCCTCTTCATCGGGCAGATGCCAGTCGAAAGCCCGGTTCAAGTCGCGGATCGGCACGCTGCCATCGACGAGATACGAGCCGTCAGGCTTGGGCCTGGCGCCTGCTGCAACGGCGTCGTGCTCATCCTTGATGTCACCAACGATCTCTTCGATGATGTCTTCCAGCGTCACCAGTCCTTGCACCTCGCCATATTCGTCGACGGCGATGGCGAAGTGGCTCTTGCGCCGCAAGAAGGCATTGAGCTGATCAGGAATGGCGCGGGTATCGGGCACGAACCACGGGGCGGTGAGAATGTCCTCGATATCGAGTTTCGTGGCATCGCCGTTGTGTTTTTGCAGTGCGGCGAAAAGGTTTTTCGCATGCAGCACGCCGATGATGTTGTCGGGCGTCTCCTTCCACACCGGGATGCGGGTGTGGCCGCTCTTCAGAACCTTGGCGACAATTTCCTTGGGGTCCTCGGAGCCGTCGATCATCGTCATCTTGGTGCGGTGAACCATGATGTCGGAGACTTCGAGGTCCTGCATCGCCAGAATTCCACCCAGCATGTCGCGGTCATTCTTCACCACCGAACCTTCCTTGTGATGGAGATCGATAGCTTCGCGCAGATCCTCGTGGACGGTGGACTGGCCGTTTGAGCCTGCTGCCGGCTTCAGTCCGAGGGCTTTGCTGGCAATATTTTCCAGCAGACCTGCAATCGGTCCGGCGATCCGCGCCGTGATGCCGATAAAAGATGCCAGCAGCACCGCGACGCGCTCGGGATGGGCTCTCGCATAGGCCCGGGGGATGGCGCTGCCGAACAGCGTGAAGATCGTCACGACAGCGACAAAGACCGCAGCTGCGGCCAGCCGCGGCGTTACCACGCCGGCGATCGCCAAAGCCGTCACGGCACCCACCAGCATGACGACAAGAAGTTTGCTCAGTCGGAGTGCTGCGCGGACGCGATCTTCCTGTGCCAGCAGTTCAAGCACGCGAGCAGCCCGCGCCATGCCCTTGCGGGCAAGTTCAGACAGGCGGCTGCGTGAAACTTCGGTCAGTGCCGCGGCAGCAGCCGAAAGGGCGGATGAGAACACCAGAAGCAGCAGCACCGCTGCCAGCGCCAATCCCTGATCCGAGCTCATCGCTGCCGCAAGTCCTCGGTCAGGAAATCCAGCACGTCATGGTCGGACACGTCCTTGGCGATGAAGGCTTCGCCAATGCCCCTGACCAGAATGAAGGTGAGCTTGCCACCTTGCGCCTTCTTGTCCTGGCGCATGATGTCGAGAAGCGTTGCGGGCGGCGGCAACTGACCCGGAATCTGTGATGCATGGATCGGCAGGCCAACGATCTTCAGGTGTTTTGCCACCCGCTCTGTCGTTCCCGGTTTGCAGAGTTTCAGGCGCTCGGAAAATCGGAAGGCCTGCACCATGCCGATTGCAACACCTTCGCCATGCAACAGGCGGCTGGAATAGCCGGTGGCCGATTCGAGCGCATGGCCAAAGGTGTGGCCGAGGTTCAGCAACGCCCGCACCCCAGTTTCGGTTTCGTCTTCCGCGACGATGCGGGCCTTGGCCTCGCAGGAGCGCTTGATGGCATGGATGCGGGCTTGTGGGTCACCACGCATGATGGTCGGGGCCGCACCTTCCAGCCATTCGAAGAACGAGGTGTCACCCAGCAAACCGTATTTCGCAACCTCGGCATAGCCCGATGCCAGTTCGCGCTTCGGCAAGGTGTCGAGAAGTGCAATATCGGTGATGACCGCAAGCGGCTGGTGGAAGGCGCCGATCAGGTTCTTGCCATGGGCCGAGTTGATTCCCGTCTTGCCACCGACAGAGGAATCTACCTGGCTCAGCAGTGTCGTCGGGATCTGGATGAAGTCAACGCCACGCCTGAGGATCGCCGCGGCAAAACCCGCGAGATCGCCGATGACGCCACCGCCGAAGGCAATGATACGGTCGCGCCGCTCGATACCCGCCGCCAAAAGCCGGTCGCAGAGTTCAGCCAGGTGCTTGAAGCTCTTGGTGGCCTCGCCCGGCGGCATGATGATTGCGGTGGAGCGGATGCCGTGCGCCGCAAGGGCGCGTTCGAGCGTGGCAAGATGCGCTGCCGCGACATTCTCATCGGTGACGATCGCGGTCATTGGCCGCTTGAGCAGCGGTGCCACGATGTCACCGGCGCGCGCCAGCAGGCCTTCGCCAATGGCGATGTCATAGCTGCGCTCGCCCAAAGCCACGGGTACATGCTCGCGGCGGCCAACGGTTTCGGTATCAGTCATTGTCGCGTTTTTCCCAACCGTCCCATTGCGCCAGCGCGCGGATCACATCATTCACCATTTGGCCGTGCTGCACGTCGCGGCTTTCGACCGTTACATCCGCCAGGCCATATACCGGATAGCGCTTTTCCATCAGATTGCGCATCACGGCTTGCGGATCGTCGGCTTTCAACAGCGGGCGGTCCTGACGCTTCGATACACGCTTCATAAGCAATGGCAGCGACGCCTTGAGCCAAACCGATATGCCATGCTCCTGGATGCGGGCGCGGGTCTCGTCATTCATGTAGGCGCCGCCGCCGGTCGCCAGCACCTGTGCGCCATTGCCGATCAAGCGCTGGATAACCCGGCGCTCACCTTCGCGAAAGTATGCCTCGCCATGATCGCTGAAGATTTCGGCAATGGATTTTCCGGCAGCCTCCTCGATCTCGTGGTCGGCATCAACGAACGGAATGCCAAGTTTCTCGGCAAGCCTGCGGCCGACGCTGGACTTTCCGGCTCCCATCAGCCCCACAAGCACAATGGGGTGAACGCCCAGCAGCTGCCTTACGGCTTCGGCCTCCTTTGCAATCGAACGGCGTGCCATCACTCATTTCCCGAACTTGAAGCGGTTTCTATCGCGCATGGGTTCGCGCCGCAAAGGCTTTCCGAAGCAGGGCTTTGCCGCTAGACTTAGGGTCCAACGGTGGTGAAATGCCAGATACAGTGAAATTCGTGATGACTTTGGCGGTGATTGGCGGCCTGATTTTTGGTGGCGCCTGGGCGCTGGCGCATTTCCCGCCCGAGCAAACCGAAATCGTCAAGCCGATCTCCAGTGAAAAACTCCGGCAAAAGTGAGGGTGGCCCGGCCTCCCGCAGCTTGGCACTGATCGAGCGATTTCTCGAGATGATGGCGGCCGAGCGTGGCGCTTCCGCCAACACGCTGGCTGCCTATCGCCGCGACCTCGAAGCCTATGCGCTGGACATTACTGATCTCAAGGCCAGCGGGCCTGATGACATTCGCGCCCATCTCGAGCGGCTTGACGCCTCGGGCATGGCCAGAAGCTCCGCGGCGCGCAAGCTTTCGGCCATCCGGCAATTCCATCGCTTTCTGCATGGTGACGGGTTGTCATCGGACAATCCGGCCACCGCCATCGAAAGCCCGCGGGCGGCGCGGCCATTGCCCAAGGTCATCAGCTTGACCGACGTCTCACTGCTGATCGATACGGCGCGCCAGAGGCTGGAGCAGGCAGAAGGCAAGGCGCTGTTGAAGGCCTGGCGCATGCTCTGCCTGCTCGAACTGCTCTATGCCACGGGGCTTCGCGTCTCGGAACTTGTGGGTCTGACGGTGCAAGCGGTGAAGGCCGAGCGTGACTTCATTTTGGTCAAGGGCAAGGGCGGGCGGGAGCGGCTGGTGCCGGTGTCTTCGGGCGCGCGGCAAGCGGTCAGCGACTATCTGGCGGTCATGGCCAAGTTGCCAGGAGGCGCTTCCAAATGGCTGTTTCCGTCTTTTGGCGCCATGGGCCACCTGTCGCGGCAGCATTGCGGGCTGGAATTGAAAGCCCTGGCGCGCGAGGCCGGGCTTGATGCCGCCAAGATTTCACCGCATGTGCTGCGCCACGGCTTCGCCAGCCATCTGCTGGAAGGGGGAGCCGATCTCCGCGCCGTGCAGCAGATGCTGGGCCATGCGGATATCTCGACAACGCAAATCTACACCCACGTGCAGACCGAACGGTTGCGCGAGGTGATCGAAAGCCATCACCCGCTGGCGCCCAAGAAAAGTTGACTTTCGGGGCGTGGACCGCCAGTTTCCGGCCAACCACTGAAGCTTGAGGCCCAATGCCGACATATCTCGATTTTGAAGCTCCCGTCGCCGAACTGGAAGGCAAGATTGCCGAATTGCGGACCCTTGCCCAAGGTGACAAGACGGTGTCGATTGCCGACGAGGTGAAAGGGCTTGAAAGGAAGGCCGCGAAACTTCTGTCGGATCTCTACGTCAATCTCGACCCGTGGCAAAAGGCGCAAGTGGCCCGCCATCCGGAGCGGCCGCATGCGGTCGACTACATCGAGACGTTGATTGGCGATTTCACGCCGATGGCGGGCGATCGCAAGTTCGCAGAAGACTTCGCGGTGATCGGCGGACTTGGCCGCTTTCATGGCCAACCGGTCATGGTGATCGGCCAGGAGAAGGGCAGTGACACGACGTCTCGCATCAAGCGCAATTTCGGCATGGCAAGGCCGGAAGGCTATCGCAAGGCCGTACGGCTGATGGAAGTGGCCGACCGTTTTGGCCTGCCGGTGATCAGCTTTGTCGATACGGCTGGTGCTTATCCCGGCATCGATGCCGAGGAACGCGGCCAGGCCGAGGCCATCGCCCGCTCAACCGATTGCTGCTTGTCGCTTGGCGTGCCGACGGTGTCGATCATCATCGGCGAGGGCGGTTCGGGCGGCGCCATTGCCATTGCCACCACCAATGTGGTGCTGATGCTGGAACATGCGATCTACAGCGTCATTTCGCCCGAAGGTGCGGCCTCGATCCTGTGGCGCGACGCGGCGCGCGCCAAGGATGCGGCGGCGGCGATGAAAATCACGGCGCAGGATTTGAAGAAGCTCGGCATCATCGATGAAATCGTGGTGGAGCCGAAAGGCGGCGCGCATCGCGCCCGGCCGGAAGCCATCGCGGCGGTGGGCGATGCCATCGCACGGTCGCTCAAGGCTTATGATGGCGTATCGGCGGAGGTGCTGCGCACCCAGCGCCGCGAGAAGTTCCTGTCGATTGGCCGCGGGCTTTGAGTTTGGCGTTACGTGCCGTTGACGATGTCGAAATAATCTTGCACCCGCGTGTAGAGCGAAGCGACGCCTGACGTGGTGTTGGTGAGTACTGGCAGCAGGGCAATGCCGAGGATCGAGGCAATGAGTGCATACTCGATTGCTGTTACACCCGTTTCTTCCTTCAGGAATTTCTGAATCTGTTGAAGAAGAATGCTCACGGTTGCCGCTCCATGGGCCAGACTATGGCCGGTTCAGGCGACATCATAAGCACGTCCGGTTTGAATGGGGCGTTAATCGAGTTGTTAAGGTTTTACCCGATTGATCCGGCGAGGCAATTTCTACAATCCGGCGAAGTAGCCCCCGACACTGGAGAATTTGTTGGTCATGCCGGACGCGACGTAGAGAAAGCTCGGTATCAGCGCGAGGAACATGGCAGCGGCGATCATCACATATTCCACGGCAACAGCGCCGCTTTCACACACCCGAAAAGCTTTGGCCAGGCTGGAAAAACCGCTGCTTTTCATATGCCCTCACATTTCCATCAAGAGTTGCGCAATCACAGGTAGTTCAAACATCCTAATTTTTCGTTCACGCCATATTGCTGGACTGCTTCCAATTATCCTTTTGCACATCGTTTGAGGCATCCCTAGATGTGGAAGCGAAACAAGGGAATGCGCATGATGTGGTTGAACCGGAGAAAACTGCTGGGCGGATTGGTGTCGGCCGCTGCAATGCCGCTGACGGCTGGCCTGGCGCGATCAATGGAACCCGTTCGTCAGTTGACAGTGTCGAAGCGTACGCTTGAAGTAAAGGGTCGGGCCGCCAGTGTTTACGGATTGACGGGTGATGACGGCAAACCCGGGCTCGAGCTTATGCTGGAGCAGCCATTTCGGGTCAGCCTCCGCAATGCGACTGCCACTGAGACGCTGATCCATTGGCACGGATTAACGCCACCCATCGCCCAGGACGGTGTGCCGATTCTGTCGCAGGCGCCGCTGCAGCCCGGCGAGGTTTCTGACTATGAGTTCGCCAACCGGCGTTCCGGCACGCACTGGATGCATTCGCATGTGGGCCTGCAGGAGCAACAGCTGTTGGCTGCGCCGCTCATCGTGCGCGAGACGGCTGAGCCGATGTTCGACACCCAGGAACATGTGGTGTTGCTGCACGACTTCACCTTCCGCGATCCGCAGGAGATCCTGGCCGAGCTCACTGGCGGTGGCGGTGCCCATGCCGGCCACGCCATGAATCAGGCGAAGATGGATCACTCAAAAGCCGGCGGCGGCACCACGGCAATGTCCGGCATGATCAACGATGTTGTCTACGATGCCTACCTCGCCAATGACCGCACGCTGGAAGATCCCGAAATCGTGCAAGTCGAGACGGGCGGCGTGCTGCGGCTGCGCATCATTAATGGCGCTGCCGCCAGCAATATGTGGATCGATCTGGGCGGGTTGACGGGTGAGCTTATCGCTGTCGATGGCAACGCCATCCAACCGTTGGCCGGCACGATGTTTCCGCTCGCCATCGCCCAGCGCGCCGATATCCGCCTGCGCATTCCGAAGGTGGGCGGCGCCTTCCCAATCCTGTTCCGGCCCGAGAACGTCCGGGCCCGAACCGGCATCATCCTCGCGACACCTGGTGCGGCCATCGCGGCACAGGCCGGCGACGGCGAGGAGGCCGCCGCCGTCGATCTGGCGCAGGAGCTGCTCTACCGCTCTGTGGCAAAACTGCGCGAGGAGCCCGTCACCCGCACCGAAGTCGTCATGCTCACGGGCGGCGGACCGGACTATGTCTGGGGTCTCAACGGCAAGTCTGGCATGCATGAGACGATCTTCAGCGTGCGCGAAGGCGAGCGCATCTCGGTGATCATGCACAACATGACCGGCATGGCTCATCCGATGCATCTGCACGGGCACTATTTCAAGGTAACGGCAATTGGTGACATCGCCATCGACGGCGCCATCCGCGATGTGGTTCTGGTGCCGCCGTCGGAAACCGTGACGGTGACGTTCGATGCTGACAATCCCGGCACCTGGGCCTTCCACTGCCACCACGCCTATCACATGAACTCCGGCATGATGGGGACAGTGTCCTATACGAGTGCCGCTTAGAAAGCATACTCAAGTAACTTATATCTAAATTTGATTGAATTGCGCGATTTTTAAAGTCTTTTTTAGCTATATGGATTGACTATCTCCTGGCCTTTGTCTTCGTGCACCGGCGGATTGTGGGTACACTCCGGATTGAGTGGTCGATTGAATTCGACTCCCGCTGGCGATGAGGATGCGATGAAGCCGAATTTGAATGTTCTATTTGCTTGCTTGCTGGTGTTGGCAACCGGGATGGGCCAGACCGTTCAGGCGCAAGTTGCGGAGCCGGCCAGAAGGCCGGAAATCATCCGGCCGCCATTTCCGCCGATTGATCTACCGGAGAAGGAAACATCTGGCCAAAGGGCAATCGATCTTCTTGGAACACGGTTGCCATCAGTTGCTGCCTGGTATGGCCAGTCCGAGAATGAATTCCGCCGCCGGCTGCTCACTGACAAGACCCAGCGGATCAGCCGGAAAGGGCATCTCTTTGTTGTCGAAGAAATCCACACGCCGCGCGGTACCGTGGGAACAGTTGCCACTGCGCAGAGCCTTCTGGGCGGTCAACTTCAACCTCTCGATCAGACGTTTCTGCTGCACTCCAAGCCCGGTTCGAGCAAGACCCTGGTGCTGAACTTCCAGGGCGCAAT
This sequence comes from Hyphomicrobiales bacterium, assembly GCA_031363045.1. GTDB lineage: Bacteria > Pseudomonadota > Alphaproteobacteria > Rhizobiales > Aestuariivirgaceae > Aestuariivirga. The sequence continues at coordinate 8,006 of JANLTS010000505.1, read as the reverse complement.
CCTGTCGGGGACGGCCTGGAACACGGCGGGCACCGCAATCACTGCGGCAGCTTTCGATTTCGATGGCAACGCGGCGGTATTTTCCAACGCCGAACTGGAGCGCATTCAGTATATCTGGCAACATGTCGCAGAAGACTATGCGGCCTTCGATATCGATGTTACGACAGAAATCGTGGCGCAGGACAAGATCACCCGTGCCAGCAGCACCGACCAGGTTTACGGAACCGTTGCCCTGATCACCAAGCGGAGCGGTGTCTATACGTGCAGTTGCGGCGGTGTGGCCTATGTCGGCATCTTCAACTCGACAAGCGACTACTTGAAACCCGCGCTGGTGTTCTACGATGCCCTTGGTGGCGGAAACGAGAAGTATGTGGCGGAAGCGGTCTCGCATGAGGTCGGCCACAATATCGGACTGTCGCACGATGGAAATTCGACAGTTGGCTACTACCAGGGGCATGGCACGGGCGCCACGGCCTGGGCGCCAATCATGGGTGTTGGCTATTACCGATCGCTTAGTCAATTCAGCAAGGGCGAGTATTCTGACGCTAACAACAAGCAGGATGATTTCGCAGTCGCGCAAACCTACGGCTTGCCGCTGCGGTCCGATGACTATGGCGATGACACTGCGACGGCGGCGGCAATTGGCGGCACCAGTGTTGGCGGGATCACGACGGCAAATGTCGAAGGTGTCGCCGAGAATGCCGGAGATCCGGATGTGTTTGTACTTTCGGCTGGTGCAGGTCCGCTGACCGTCGCGCTGACGCCAGCCAGCCGCGCGCCGAATGCGGATCTCGAACTGACATTGCTTGGCAGCACCGGCAACACGCTGGCCTTGCAGAATCCGGCCGAGACCCTCAATGCTGCCTTGAGCTATCAGGTGGTCACACCAGGAACCTATTATCTCATGGTGAAGGGCACTGGCAAAGGCGATCCGCTGGCGGCCGGTTACAGCAACTATGGCAGTGTCGGGCATTATGGCCTGACCGCCAGTTTCTCTACCGAAAGTGGCATCCCGCCTGTCGCCAGCTTCGCAACCTCGACACCTTCCGGTACGGCCCCGGTTCAGGTGCAGTTCGATGCATCGGCCTCGTCCGACAGCGATGGAACCGTCAGCCTCTACAACTGGGATTTCGGCGACGGCTCCACCTCAACCGGGGTTGCGACATACAAGGTCTTCGGCACAGCTGGAACCTATGACGTGCAACTGCGAGTCACCGACAATGATGGGCTGAGTTCCTCGGTTACAACCGCCATCACAGTCACCGATGCGGCTGTTCCAGATGCGATGCGGGTGTTACGCATCACGATGCGGCTCAGGGAATTGAAAAACGGCGGTGCCTTTGCGGGCGGCGCCATAAAGATCGTCGATGTTGGCGGCCTGCCAGTTGTTGGCGCCAGCGTCTCTGCCGAATGGGGAGGGGTCGTTTCCGGGACGGTCACGGCGAGCACCGACGCCAAGGGAATTGCCAGGTTTGCGTCAACCACCAGCAAATCTCCAGGCTGCTTTACCCTTGCCGTGACCAACGTAACGCTGAACGGTCATCTCTATGATTCCGGGGACTCAGTGCAGTCCAATCAGGTCTGCCGTTGAGGTTGGGTCCGGGAAGGATCGGATCTGCCAGTTCGGCAAACGCCACAGATACCTTGTGAAGACAGCCAAGCCTGACGTTCTCAAGTTCAGCAACCAAAAAAGGGCGCCGTGAATGGCGCCCTTTCTGATTAGAGCTGTATGATGGGTCAGGCCACCAAGCGGCGGCGGGCACCCACTGCGCCGAGGCCCGCTAAGCCAACCAGCAGGAGTGGCAGGGCGGCTGGCAGGGGCACTGCGGAGGGGTCAAAACTGATGTTGCCGTAGGCATAGCCCGCACCAGTCGACGCGGTGTTGTCAAAAAGAATCGAACGCAGGTTGCCAAACGCGGCCAGACTTACCGAACTGGTACCGTCCGTCAGCGACAACAGCAGTGTTCCGACGATGTTTCCGATACTGTCGAAGCCGGTGATCGTGGCCGAGTCACCGGGGTTGCCGAAACCGAAGTCGAACGCCACATTGCTCACATCGAAGCCGAAGGTCAGTGTCATCAATCCATTGCATCCGGCCGAACCCAATGGGCAGACAGCGTTGGCGACGAAGTCACCAACGAGCAGCGTTGTCCCTGTGCCCGCCGAGATCGTGGCATCCGGCATGGTCAGTGTTGTGCCGTCGTTGGTACCCGCCGTCACATCGAGCACCGCGGCGCTCGCGGTTCCCGCAGTTGCCGCGAGAAGAATCGCCGTTGCTATGAGTGCGTTTCTAATGAACATCGGTTTGCTCCTGTATGATGAGATTTCGCTCGCACCATTGATTTGGCGAAGAGCAGGTTAAGTCAGTGTGTCGTTTGGAGGCACGTCTTGAACTTGCCGTGGCAGTGGTTCTGCGTCACGCCACGGCCGAGTCCGTTATTGATGCGGCGGGCGCCAGTGCCGGCGCCCCCCGTGAAGACGGGCTGATTAAACGATCATGCCGGTTTGCGGCGGCGGCCGAGGACGCCCAGGCCGGCCAGGCCCACGGCCAGAAAGCCAAAGGCTGCGGGCAGTGGGACCTCATTGACGCGCAGTTGGACGGTGGAGTCCGCGAACTGGCCGCCGCCAACGCTGGTGGGTGGGATGAAATTAGTCAGGATCGATATCGAGTGGAATCCGGCGGACAGCAGGAAACTCGCCTTGCTATACCGCGCATCGGCCCACGCCGCATCGGGATCGGTCGTGAAACACGCCGGATCGAAAGCCCCGGTGCAGCCGAGCACATCCCAGCTTGGAACAATCGACGTCAGGCCGATCGACAGCGCGTTGTCGAAGACCTCAAACAGATCCGAGATCACCGCCCAGTCGCTTACATCGAGTGTGCAGCTGTCCGAGCAGGTGAAGTCCCACGTGGTTGCGAAAAAACTGCCGGGTGCATGGAACTCGTCGGCTTGAAACCATGTTCCGTCGGTTGAGATCGGAACCGCCGAAGCGGATTGGGCCATGAAGAACGGAGCCAGGGCTACCGCCGCTGCAATTAGAACTTTGCGCATGTCTATTCCTCCTTGATTTTTTTAATGCCGAATGCCAGCGCCCCGGCACATCCCACAAGAATCAAATCCTTTCGCGTTTCTCGCTCTGCCAGTGGCATGCTGGGCGCCTGCGGGAAATACTTACCATAAATTAACCAGGATGTAAGTCCGACTACTAAGTAAATTATAAATGTCGTTAATTACTTGGATTTTAGTAAACTTGAATTTGCGATTTATAAGTGTTTGATTCAATTGTGCGGAGCGCGTCCGGATTCACATGTACGGCGGCTGTGGCGGCCTGCCACTGTGGCGGGCCGGACTCCAAAACCCTTGTGCACCCGGAAACTGTGTAAAGTCGATCCTGACCGCACGTGCCCATAGCGCGCAGAGCGATGAGTACCCAGTGATGTTGATGGATGACTTGCCGGCTGCAGATCTACGCAAACGCCCCGTGGCAATGTTTGTATTTCGTTACCGAGCCGCAAGGGCAGGGCCTCGTTGCGGGCGATCTTGCCTTAGCTTGCCGGGGGTGTTGGGATTGCCCACCCGAGCGCGGCGCAAGAAAAAGGGGAGCCGACCAGGCACCCCTCACCAATCGAAACGACAGGATGACGAAAGATCAGGCTGCCTTGCGGCGGCGCGCGGCCAAGCCACCGAGTGCGCCCAGTCCGGTCAGGAGCAGCACACCCGCTGCCGGAACCGGAACCACCGTCCCATCCGTCCTCCAAGTCAGGTTGTCAGCCGCGATGTATCCCAGGTCACTGCTATTGGTCCCGAAAATGGCATAAGAAATTCCCCCCACAGCAATCGACAGCGTGTCCATCGCGAACGAGGAACCGGCGCGCAGTAAATCGACATAGCCCAGAGAAATGTTGGCGGCGCTGAAGACTTCAAGGAAGATATTATCCACATCGGCGTTGTAATCGCCCATGTCGATCGAGACGAAACTCACCGTCCCGCCAAAGTCAGCGCGCATCGAGCTCGGGAGACCACTGGTCTGCAAAGCAATTGCCTGGGAGCCGGTCGTCGGCGCGGTCGTCGTTGAGCAGGTCGCTGCTCCTTGTATCGTCAGCGTGACAAACGCATCCGTCGATACGCAGGGGGTGGCGCCGTTGAAATCCAAGGTTGCAGAAAATGCAATCCCGGCTGACACTAGCAGCGCGCCAGTTGCGGCGGTAACTGCAGTCAAGTACTAGTTAAGTTTAGCCATATTGTCGCTCCATTGCTTTCCGCAAAGCGTGTTCCGGTGTTTGGCCTCTCATTAAAAAAATATAATAAAATTATCCGCGAGTCAACGCAAATTGTTGCCATAATATTAACCACTTGGTGGTTTTCGGCCTTATGCAAACGCCCCGTGGCAATGCTTGTATTTCTTGCCCGAACCGCAGGGGCATGGCTCGTTGCGGGCCACCTTGCCCCAGGTTGACGGGTCTTTGGGATCGGTCGCGGTCTTGACCTCGCCGTCCTCTTCCATGTCGATCAGCATCATTCCTTCGCCAACATCGTCCTCGCCGGTGAAGGCATCGAGGTGGTGGGCTTCCATGTCGGGAAGGTCATCCTCGCCGGGCAGTTCGTCATCGAAATCATCGGGGCCTTCTTCGCCTGGCCCGCGCACCTGCACTTCGACGCGCATCACCTGGGCGGTGACATTCTCGCGCAGCTTGTTCACCATGTTCTCGAACAGGGTGTAGCCTTCGGTCTTGTATTCGTTGAGCGGATCGCGCTGGCCCGTGGCACGCCAGCCAATGACCTGGCGGAGTTGTTCGACGGCGATAATGTGATCACGCCACAGTTGGTCCAAGTTGCGAAGAAGGAAGCTTTTTTCGACCTGGGCCATGATCTCGGGGCCGTACTTCTCGCGCTTTCCGGCGTAGAGTTCGTCGGCGGCCTTGGTGACGCGCTCGCGGATTTCCTCATCCGCAATGCCTTCCTCCTTGGCCCAGTCCTCGACGGGAAAATCGATGCCGATGGTTTCGCGCAGGCGCTCGCGCAGGCCAGCCGCGTCCCACTGTTCGGCGTAGGCTTTTTCCGGCATGTGCTTGGCAACGAGGTCGTCGATCACGTGGTGACGCATGTCGGCAACGGTCTCGGCCACCTCCTCGCCCTTCATGACGCCGATGCGCTGTTCGAAGATGACCTTGCGCTGGTCGTTCATGACGTTGTCGAACTTCAGCAGATTCTTGCGGGCGTCGAAGTTGCGGGCTTCAACCTTCTGCTGGGCTTTTTCCAATGCCTTGTTGATCCATGGATGGACGATCGCCTCGCCCTCCTTGAGGCCAAGCGTCTGCAGCATCTTGTCCATGCGCTCAGAACCGAAGATGCGCATCAGATCATCTTCAAGCGACAAATAGAACAGCGAGCGGCCCGGATCGCCCTGGCGGCCGGAGCGGCCACGCAGCTGGTTGTCGATGCGGCGGCTTTCGTGGCGCTCGGTGCCGATGACGAAGAGGCCGCCGGCGCCAATCACCTTCTGCTTGTCGATGTCGATTTCGGCCTTGATCGCCTCGATCTTCGCGTCACGCTCGGGGCCTTGCGGCAGATCGGCCAGTTCAGTGGCGATCCGCATGTCGAGATTGCCGCCGAGCTTGATGTCGGTGCCGCGGCCAGCCATGTTGGTGGCGATGGTGATGGCCCCGGCGACACCGGCCTGCGCGACGATTGCCGCTTCCTGTTCGTGGTAACGGGCGTTCAGCACCGCATGCGGCACATTCTTGGCTTTGAGCAACTCCGACAAGACTTCGGATTTTTCAATTGACGTGGTGCCGACCAGCACCGGCTGCCCACGGGTGCGCGCCTCTGCGATGGTTTCGATGATGGCGGCATATTTCTCGCGCGCCGTGCGGAAAACCTGATCGTGCTCATCCTGGCGTGCCACCGGCACATTGGTTGGAATGTCGAGGACGTCGAGCTTGTAGATGTCCATGAATTCCTCGGCCTCGGTCAGGGCCGTGCCGGTCATGCCGGCCAGCTTCTCGTAGAGGCGGAAGTAGTTCTGGAAGGTGATCGAGGCGAGTGTGACGTTCTCGGGCTGGATAGAGACATGTTCCTTGGCTTCGAGCGCCTGATGCAGGCCGTCGGAATAGCGCCGTCCCGGCATCATGCGGCCGGTGAACTCGTCGATGATGATGACCTGATCGTCCTTGACGATGTAGTCCTTGTCGCGCTGGAACAGATTGTGGGCTTTCAGCGCCTGCTGGACGTGATGCACGACAGTGACATTTTCGGCGTCATAGAGATTGGTGCCTCGCAACAGGCCGGCCGCGCCCAGCACCTGTTCAAGATGCTCGTTGCCTTTTTCCGTCAACGTGCAGGAGCGCTGCTTTTCGTCGAGTTCGAAATCCTCCCGGGTGAGTACCGGGATATACTGGTTTACGGTGTTGTAGAGGTCGGACTTGTCGTCGACCGGACCCGAAATGATGAGCGGCGTCCTCGCCTCATCGACAAGAATCGAATCGACCTCATCGACGACTGCAAAGTGATGCCCGCGCTGCACCATCTCCTCGAGATGGTACTTCATGTTGTCGCGCAGATAGTCGAAGCCCAGCTCGTTGTTGGTGGCGTAGGTGACGTCGCAGGCATAGGCCTGGCGGCGCTGCTGGTCGCTCAGTCCGTGGACGATGACGCCGGTCGTCAACCCGAGGAAGCCGTAGACCTGGCCCATCCAGCTGGCGTCGCGGCGGGCGAGATAATCGTTGACGGTCACCACATGCACGCCCCTGCCGGTGATGGCATTGAGATAGACGCCAAGCGTTGCCACCAGCGTCTTGCCTTCGCCGGTCTTCATTTCCGAAATGCGGCCTTCGTGCTGCACCATGCCGCCGATCAGCTGCACATCGAAGTGGCGCTGGCCGAGGGCCCGCTTCGCCGCTTCGCGCACCGTGGCGAAAGCCGGAACGAGGAGATCGTCGAGGCTCTTGCCCCCGGCGAACTGTTCCTTGAACATGGCGGTGCGGCCACGCAGCGCCTCATCGGACAAGGCCTGCATTTCCGGCTCGAGAGCGTTGATCGCGGCCACGATGGGGCGGTACTTGGCGACCTTGCGGTCGTTGCTCGAGCCGAAAATCTTTGCGGCAATTCCGCGCAATCCGAACATCTGATTCGTTCCTTCAGGGAGGGGGCAAAACCCCGGCGTCGTGGCGCTTTCTAGTCAAGTTGCGGCGTGGGGGCAATCGACCGCTTGAAGATAAATCGTGAAATGGGATCAAGTTCGCGCGATTTCAATGTGTTGCTTTGGCGCAACAGGGTTTTCAATGTGGCGCCGGACCCTTGCAACCCTGGCGTAACCAGACCATTGTCCGGCACAGTTTGTGGCCCGCCCCGGTGGGGCTGCGAGGCTTATTCTTGCCTTCTTTGAGGGTCAAAGAGCCTCCAACCGGAAGGGGCAATCCGGTCGCGGAGATTTTGAAAAACGGTGGAATATATGGCACTCTCGCGCATTCTTCTGAAATCCTCGGCGGCCGCAGTTATGCTCGGTTTCTGCCTTGCGGCGCTTGGCCTGGCGCAAGACGCGCCCAAGGAGGACAAGACGGTTGCTATCGTCAATGGCCATGAGATCAAGGTGTCGGAAGTTCAGATGGCGACCGATGATATCATCGGCCAGCTGCCCGACCTGCCGCCCAAGCTGCGCTTTCCGTTTGTCGTCGAGTACCTGATCGAGCGCCATCTGCTGGCCCAGTATGCGGTCAAGGACGGCATTGCCGATACCGACGAGTACAAGCATCGCCTCGCGCTTTATCAGGCCAAGGCGCTGCGTGACGCCTATTTCTTCCAGAAGATCCGTCCGATGGTGACGGAAGAGGAAATGAAGGCGGTCTATGACGAGGAAGCCTCCAAGCTGCAGCAGACCGAGCGTGTGCGGGCCCGCCACATCCTGCTCGGCACCGAGCAGGAAGCCAAGGACATCCTGGCGCGCCTCGCCAAGGGCGAGAAGTTCGAGGATCTGGCCAAGCAGTTCAGCCTCGACGGGTCGAAGGA
>JANLTS010000120.1:0-2209 GCA_031363045.1 Hyphomicrobiales bacterium | reverse complement strand
CCGCGCGCGGGAGAGGAGGGGGCACCATTGCAGTGCAACGGGTTAGGTGAGGGGACGTTGAGCGATGGAGGGTGCATCCCCTCACCTCCCCGCCGCAAGCGGCGGGTCCCTTCCTCTCCCGCAGGCGGGGGAGGACGTTTTGGGTTGGTCATCCTCATCCCCCCAGCGGCCTGAGCAGCGCGCGGGAAATGATGTGGCGCTGGATCTCGCTCGTGCCTTCCCAGATGCGCTCGACTCTGGCATCACGCCAGATGCGTTCCAAGGGCAAGTCACTCATCAACCCCATGCCGCCGTGGATCTGGATTGCCTCATCGGCGACGAAAGCCAGCATCTCGGTGGCCTTGAGCTTGGCCATCGCCATGTCCATATCGGTAACCGTCTTGTTGTCGAATTTCCACGCGGCTTCAAGCGTCAGCAATTCGGCGGCCTTCAGCTCCAGCGCCATGTCGGCGAGTTTGAAGCTCACGCCCTGGAACTTGCCGATGGCTTGCCCGAATTGCTGGCGGTCGACTGCATATTGCTTGGCGTGATCCAGTGCGCGCTCGGCGCGGCCAATGCAGGTGGCGGCCACCTGCAGCCTGGTGGCGCCCAGCCAGTCATTGGCGACCTCGAAGCCCTTGTGCACTTCGCCCAGCACCTGGGATTTATGAACGCGGCAATCGTTGAACTCGAGAATGCAATTGTTGTAGCCGCGATGCGAGACGTTCTTGTAGCCCGGCCTCACTGTATAGCCCGGCGTTCCCATATCGATCAGGAACGCTGTAATCAGCTTCTTCTTGCCACGCGATGTCTCTTCCTCACCCGTCGCCGCGAACAGGATGACGAAGCTCGCCTCATCGGCATGGCTGATGAAATGCTTGGTGCCGTTGATGACGAAATCATCGCCGTCAGCGCGGGCCAAAGTCTTCATGCCGCGCAGATCAGAGCCAACTCCGGGTTCGGTCATGGCGAGGCAATCGGATTTCTCGCCGCGCACCGCCGGGAAGAGATATTTCTCGCGCTGCTCGCCCTCGCAGGCCATCAGGATATTGGACGGCCTCGCCACGCAGGTCCAGTGCAGCGCGTAGTTGGCGCGGCCCAGTTCCTTTTCGTAGAGCACCCAGGTCAGCGTATCGAGGCCCGCACCACCCACTTCGGCCGGCATGTTGGCGGCGTAGAGACCGGCCTCAATCGCTTTGGCTTTGATCGCGTCGCGGAGATCATGGCGGAGCACGCCCGTCTCCTCGATCTCGGCCTCATGCGGATAGAGTTCGTTGACGACGAAATCCTGCGCCGTCTTGATAATCATCCGCTGTTCTTCGCTGAGGGAAAAATCCATGATCTACCTGATGTGCATGGTTTCGATATGACCATCGACGGCGATGGCCTGGCCATTCACCATCTTGGCGGCGTCGGAGCCCAGGAACACGCACATGTCGGCGATTTCGCTGGGTTCGACGAAGCGGGAGATCGACTGCGACCAGACCATTTCCTTCGCTACCACGTCGAAAGGCACGCCGCGCATGTCAGCTTCGCCCTGGATGACGCGGTTGATGCGCTCGCCTTTGACCGCACCCGGGCAGATGGCGTTGCAGCGCACTTTATGCGGACCCAGTTCGACGGCCAGCGACTTGGTGAGGCCGATTACCGCCCATTTGGCAGCGGCATAGGGCGTTCGGTTGCCGAAGCCATAGAGGCCGGCGGTCGATGACAGGTTGATGATCGAGCCCGATCCTTGCGACTTCATCACCGGGGCGGCGCGCCTTGCACAGAGGAAATGCGAGTCGAGGCAGATTTCGAGGCACTCGCGCCAGTCGACCAGTTCGATGTCATCGACCGGAGCGGTCGGTCCCTTGATGCCGGCATTGTTCACCATGACATCAAGGCCGCCCAAATCCTCGAGTGCGTCATCGAACCAGGCGTCGATCTCGCCTTCGCTCCGCACATTCACATGACTCGCTGAAATATCCGGAAACTCAGTGCGGAACTGGACGAGTGCCGTCTCGTTGACGTCGCAGATGTGGACTTTCGCACCATCGGCCGCAAAGGCCCGGGCAATTGCCTTGCCGATGCCATCGGCGGCGGCGGTGATCATGACGCGTTGTTGGGGCATTTGACTTTCTCCTTAATGTCCTCTCCCGCCTGCGGGAGAGGAGGGGGACCCATTGCGTAGCAATGGGGAAGGTGAGGGGAATGGGCACGCCGAAATTGCCCTTCACCTCCCCTTCGC
>JANLTS010000383.1:0-1728 GCA_031363045.1 Hyphomicrobiales bacterium | reverse complement strand
CCGATGCGCAAGAGATGCTCAACCTCCACTTGCGCTTCTCGGTGCCGGCGGCCCTGTTGCTGCCGGTCTATATCGTCAGTGACGTTGTCGGCCTGTGGGCCTATCGCAAGCAGTATGACCGCCGCAACATGATCATCCTGTTACCGGCGATGATCCTCGGCGTCGGCGTCGGTTGGGCCACGGCGCGGATCACACCGGAGTGGGTTGTCACGCTGCTTGTCGGCATCATCGGGCTGTCGTATTGTATCAATGCAGTGATTAAACGCGCCAACACTGTGCCGCGGCCGGCCGATGTACCGCGCGGCGTGTTCTGGGGCACCATTGCCGGTTTCACCAGTTTCGTCTCGCACACCGGTGGCCCGCCGTACCAGATGTATGTGCTGCCGCAGAAACTCGACAAGATGGTTTTCGCCGGCACCAGCACCATTATCTTCGCAATCATAAATGCGGTGAAGCTGGTGCCATACTGGGCACTCGGCCAGTTCAACCCGGACAATCTCGAGATCGCCGCTTTGTTATCGCCGGTGGCCATCATCGGAGCGGTCATCGGTTACAAACTCACAGCGCTTATCCCCGAGAAAATCTTCTTCCGGCTGGTCGAAGTGTCGTTGGCCGTAATCTCAGTAAAGTTGATCTTCGGCGCCCTGTTCAAATGACCCGCATCGAACCTGTCACTCAGCTGCGGCTTGAGGTCTCGGAAGCGGGATGGGGGTTCGCCGACCGCCATCGCGCCGACATTGCCCGGCACTGGCAACAGGTCATGGCGGAGAAGCCGACGCTGTGGAATGGCGGAGTGCTGTTGTGTACTGAAGCCGAAACACATGATGGTGTGTTCGCGGCGACGCTGGTCAAATCTGACTTTGCCAGTTTCATCGCCTGGCGCGATTGGGGCAGGCCCGATCAATCGGTGCGCAATTGTTTTGGCGTGCCCGTGGTGTTTTCGAGCGATGGCGCGCTGTTGATCGGTGTGATGAACGGCTGGACGCTCAATGCCGGCAAGGCCTATCCGCCGTCGGGCACGCTCGAGCCCAAGGACATCCGCAGCGATGGCACCGTCGATGCCGTGGGCTCGATGCGCAGCGAATTGCTGGAAGAGACGGGGCTTGATCTTGATGAGGCGCGGCCAGGCGAGATGGTGGCGATCTTCGATGGCCCACGGCTTGCTATCGCCCGGCGCTATGATTTTCAGTTGTCGTTTGCCGAGATGCAGAGGCGTTTCGCCGCGCATCAATCAACCGAGGAAACCCCCGAGCTCGCGGCCATCGAGGCGGTCTGGAACAGTTCGCAAACCGATTCAAGAATGCCCGGTTATGCGCAGGATATTGTTCGGTATTTCCATCGCTGAACTTCAGTGTTGACGGCTTGGCCGGGACTCTGCGAACTTGCCCGGCAGAGCGGGCGCTCGCGCAGATGGAAGATCACAATGAAATTGCTCCGGACCATTATGCCATTCCTGGCGATCGTCACCCTTGGATGGATGTCACTTGACCACGCCAATGCCGAGGACGGCCAGCGGGTTATTCTGGTTCTCGATGCCTCAGGTTCCATGTGGGGACAGATCGATGGCAAGCCCAAGATGCAGATCGCCAAAGAAGTTGTCGGCAAGGTCATTGCCGACTGGAAGCCTTCCGACGAAATTGGTCTGGTTGCTTACGGCCACCGCAAAAAGGGTGCGTGTGATGTTATCGAAGTGCTGTCCGATCCCGGAGCACTCGACGCCGCAAGTTT
>JANLTS010000376.1:0-11674 GCA_031363045.1 Hyphomicrobiales bacterium | reverse complement strand
GATTCAACCTGACAGCGCGACGCTCTAGTTTCCCGAATGCATTATCGTCCGTGGCGTCCGGTCGTTTCTGCAGTGAGCCTTTCGGAGCGCCCAGCCGTTCCAACTCCGCGATGATCCGCGCCAAGGTGGATTCCGATGCCTCGCCGACAACGATTTCTACGTCGCAATGGGCGATCCCGTCTGGCTCGTCCGCCAATTGGGTGCCTCCTCCGGTCACTTCGCCAAGCTTCAATTCCTTGAGGACGGTATCGAGCGGATCTTCGAAAAATTCTCCGCGTTCCACGGGCTGGAGACGCGCATTGATCTGGGCAACGATCATGACACTACTGCCCGGATTCTCATCTTGAGGCGGCTGTTTCGAGAGAAACTTCGGCTTCCACATATCCAAGCTCCTTTCCTTGAGCTGTCGAGATCAGCAATATTGCTCGACGCCGTTGAGCTGCTGGTCGGAATAGCGGTGGCCGTGGGCGAAACCGGGCGGCAGGAGCCTGTCGATTTCGCGGAGGTCGTCAGCGGTCAGGACAATTTCTGAGGGACCGGCGTTCTCAGTCAAATGTTCCGGCGAGCGCGTTCCCGGAATTGGAATGATGTGGTCGCCTTGGCGCAAGACCCAGGCCAGGGCAAGTGCTGCGGTGGTCCAGCTCCGGGCCCTGGCGAAGGCCTTGAAGGCCGCGATGCGTTCCATATTTCCACTGAAATTGGGCTCCTGAAAGCGCGGGTTGGCTTTGCGGAAATCGGTATCGGCGAAACCTGGCGGATGGAGGTCGGTGTCCGTCAAGACGCCGCGCGCCACGGGCGAGAAAGCAACGAAACTGGTGCCCAGCCGCTTGCAGGCCTGAAGCATGCCGAGTTCGGGCTGGCGCGACCAGAGGGAATACTCGCTCTGTACCGCCGCGATTGGGTGGACCTTGGCGGCGCGCTCCAGCGATGACGGCGAGATTTCGGAAAAGCCGATGCCGCCGATCTTTCCTTCGCGCACGAAATCGGCGAGGAAACCGGTCACATCCTCGATCGGCAGGCTGTGGTCGCGGCGGTGAATATAATAGAGGTCGACGTGATCGACGCCCAGCCGGCTCAATGAGCTTTCGAGGCACTCCCGCAGGAAGTCCTTCGAATTGTCGAACTTGCGCGGACTGGGGTTGATGCCGCCTTTGGTGGCAATTGAGAACTTTGCCTTGGCTGCCGGGTTCTTGCTGAGGTAATCGCCGATCCAGTCCTCGGATACATAGGGACCGTAGATCAGGGCCGTGTCGAGGTGAGTGACACCCTGTTCCAGCGCGCGGTCGAGGGTGCGATGGCTGGTCTCCATGTCAGTCGCACCGAAGAAACCGGCGAAGCTCATGGCACCAAATCCTACTTCGCCCACGAGGCGGCCATTCTGCCCCAAGCGCCGCTGTTTCATGCCCGCACCCTTCATCAAAGAACCGTGGAATACCAGAGATTGGCTGCGGCACAAGCCTCAGGACTGCGGGCGCATTGACGGCGCCCAGCGTAAGCGATACGGCATGCCCGCATGACCAACATCGTCCGCTTTGCACCCTCCCCCACCGGCCGCATTCACATCGGCAATGCCCGCACGGCGATATTGAACTGGCTCTTCGCCCTGAAAAGTGGCGGCCAGTTCGTCTTGCGCTATGACGATACCGACACGGCGCGCTCGACTGAAGAATACGCCAAGGGCATCGCCGCCGATATGGACTGGCTCGGCATCACGCCGCACCGTGTCGAATGGCAGTCGAAACGCTTCGGTCACTATGACGAGGTCGCCAATTCCCTGCGCGCGGCCGGGCGGCTTTACCCCTGTTACGAGGCCGCCGACGAGCTTGACCGCCGCCGCAAGCGCCAGCTCGCCCGGGGCCTGCCGCCGATTTATGACCGCGCGGCGCTGAAGCTCAGCCCTGAGGAAACGGCAAAATTCGAGGCCGAGGGACGCAAACCCCATTGGCGCTTCAAGCTCGATGGCCGCATGGTCGAATGGAACGATCTCATCAGAGGCCCGCAGCACATCGACACCGCATCGCTCTCGGACCCGGTGCTGGTGCGCGAGGATGGCAGCTATCTCTACACCCTGCCCTCGGTCATCGACGACATCGACTTTGGCATCACCCATGTCATCCGTGGCGAAGACCATGTGGTGAACACCGCCGTGCAGATCGAAATCACCCAGGCGCTCGGTGGCAACGTTCCCTCCTACGCCCATCACAGCCTGCTGACCGGTGCCGATGGCAAGGGCCTGTCGAAGCGGCTGGGTTCATTGTCGATCGGCGCGATGCGCGACAGCGGGCTTGAGGCCATGGCGGTGGTGAGCCACGCGGCCCTGCTCGGCACTTCCGACAATATTCATCCGTGCGCTGATTATTCAGAACTGGTCGAAGGTTTCGATCTGGCCAAGCTGTCGCGCGCACCGGGCAAGTTTGACGAGGCGGAGTTGAACCAGCTCAACGCCAAGCTGCTGCATCACTTGCCGTGGGACGCGGTGAAGGATCGCCTCGGCTATGGTTCCGAAGCGTTCTGGCTGGCAATTCGTGGAAACATCGAAAAGCTCCTCGATTCAAAGGCTTGGTTTGAAATCATCACAAACAGAATCAACCCGGTGGTGAGCGACGATGACCGCGCCTTCATCACGGAAGCCCGTGCTCTGCTGCCGCCCGAGCCGTGGGATGCGACAACCTGGAAGACCTGGACCGAGGACGTGAAATCCGCCTCTGGCCGCAAGGGCAAGCCGCTGTTCATGCCGCTGCGCCTCGCTCTCACCGGTCTCGACCACGGCCCCGAACTGGCACAACTGCTGCCACTGATCACCCGCGAAAGAGCGCTTGAGCGGCTCAGGTGATTGTCAACATTTTTGTTGACAAATCACTCCAATTGAGTAGATTGATCTGAAGCGGGCGAAGTCCCACGAAACTCAGGTGAATGACGGCGGTTGGGAACTGTTGACTGACAAATGTAACAGTTCGATGAGGCTCGACGTTCTACCTGAGGTAATTTTATGAAGTATTCTGAATTCCGCCGTTGGCTGAAGAAGCAAGGCTGTACGTTTGAAACCCATGAAGGTGGCAGCGGACACATAACGGTGACCTACAAGGGCCGTAGATCGCAACTTCCCGCTCATGGGGCGGGCAAGGACTTGAAGACCGGCCTCGTTGAAGCGATCAAGAAGCAGCTTGGATTGAAATGATCTCATATCGCGTCAAGCTTGAAGATGATGAGGGAACGGTGCTGGTGACTTCGCCGGACTTCCCCGAACTCGTCACTTTTGGTGAGGACCGGGAAGATGCCCTGTCCTATGCAGAGGGGGCGTTTTCCGAGGCCATCGCAGCGCGCATGGCCAATCGCGAACCGATCCCCACGCCTTCGAAAGGCAAGGCGTCCGAGCTTCGCGTTCTGTTGCCTTTGCAGGTCGAACTCAAAGTCCGGCTCTACCAGAGCATGGACGATCTGGGGGTCCGGAAAGCCGATCTGGCGCGGAAGATGGATTTGCACCGGCAGGAAATCGACCGATTGCTCGATCTCAACCATGCGACCAATGTCGCCAAGATCGAGAAGGCATTTGCCGTGCTCGGAAAGACCCTCGACATTAAAGTGTCAGACGCGTCATAATCCCCCACATGATCCTCGTTGGCCAGTATGACTCTCCCTTCGTGCGCCGTGTGGCGGTGACGCTTCATCACTATCACATGCCGTTCACGCGCAATCCGCTGTCGGTGTTCCGCAACGTGGCGGAAATGCAGAAGATCAATCCGCTGGTGCGGGTGCCCGCCCTCATTCTGGAGACCGGCGAAGTGTTGATCGATTCATCCGCCATCATCGATCACCTCGACGAGATGGCGGGACCGGCGCGCGCCATGACCCCGGCCCACGGCCCAGCGCGGCGCAAAGTGCTGCAAAGCATCGTGACCGCCACTGGCACGTCGGAAAAAGCCGTGGCACTATTCTTTGAGCGCCTGTTCCACTCAGACAAGCACATCAACCGCGATTTCGAGAAGCGCATGCAGTCGCAGATCGAGGCGTCGCTGACCAGACTCGAAAGCGAGTGCGGCAGCCCGTGGTTTGTCGATGCCCATATGACCCAGGCCGACATCACCATCGGCTGCATGCTGGGCCATATCAAAATGCGGATTCCGGAGGCTTTCCCGGCCAACAAATATCCGAAGCTCCACGGGCTGTCGCAACACTGCGAAATGCGCGAAGAGTTCGTCAAGGCACGGCCCGCCGCCGATGAGACGGTGCCGGCCCGCGAGACTTAGGCCGGCATTGGGATCGTGTCCGGATTGGGGACACCATAACCCTTCTGCACGGCCGGCCTTGCGGCGATCTCCCGGTACCAGCGGAGCACGTTGGGATAGGCCGTCAAATCTATGCCCTGCCATTGGTGCCGCGCGATCCATGGAAAGGTAGCGATGTCAGCAATCGTGTAGTCGCCGCACATGAAGGCTTTATCCGCCAGCAGCCGATCGAGCACACCGTAAATCCGCTTGGCTTCGGCTGAGAACCAGTCCTCGGCGAAGGGCGCCTTGCCGGGATTGTACTTGAGAAAATAGTGAGCGCGGCCCAGCATGGGGCCAACGGCCGACATCTGCCACATCAGCCACTCGAGAATCTGCGTGCGGTTTTCGGCGGGATAGAATTTGCCGGTCTTAAGCGCCAGATAGATGAGAATGGCGCCGGATTCGAAAACGCTCGTTCCGTTGTCGCGGTCGATGATGGCGGGAATTTTATTGTTGGGTGAAATCTTGAGGAAGTCCGGCGCGAATTGTTCGTCCTTGCCAATGTTCACGGGATGCACCGCATAGGGCAGCCCCATCTCCTCGAGGGCAATCGAGATTTTCTTGCCGTTGGGCGTGCCCCATGTGTAGAGATCGATCATAGTAATTGCCGTCCCCCGTTGCGTTCCATCGCCGCCTCAAGGCTGACGATGCGCTGGTAATCTTGCGGTGCGAGGTTTGAAAACCCAGACAAGAAAAGTTGATCGCGCGGCCCTTGCAGGTCAGGGTCGGCAAAAGCGCTGGTCAGGGCGTGGCGGATCGCAGCCGGATCACCTGCCCGGGTAATGAAAGGCAGACCCGGCACCATCGGCGAACGGGCAATTTCAACGAGCCCCTCGAGATAGTCCGGGCGATAGGCTCTGGCCATGGCGGCACAAACCGCGTCGATGGCACAGACATCAGCCTTGCCTTCGCGCACCGCCAGCAATGAGCGGACATGGCCGCCGGACTCGATGGCGCTGCCAAAGAAGCGTCCTTCACGCGCCAGTGGTTGAAACACCAGTTTCAGCGCCAGCATGCCGGACATCGAGTCAGGGTTGTTGACGGCGGCGATGCACCCACGAAAATCCACCAGCGGCGCCTGCGCGCGGGCGAAGACGATGGAGGAATAATTCGGGCCATCGCAGCCATCGGCGGAATAGTGCGGCGTCGCAACCAGCGTCACCTTCCCCGCCAGCGCGTGGGTGAAGGGATAACCGCAAGTCTGGCTGAACAGCAGGTCCGCGCTGGCCCATGCCGCAGTGTGTTCACTCAAACGCGACAGGGAAATACCGCTCCCCAGATGCCGGGCGATGCCATTCCACCAGAGATCGGTGGCCTCGCGCACTTCCGGCCAGTCATACATGGGTAGGGATGCGATCATCGATTCATCCTATAGTCCGGAACCCAATCTCCTGAACAGCAACTTCCGTATTGCAGCCATGAGCACCATCTCCGTCATCATTCCCACGCGTGGCCGCCATCACTTCCTGAAGCAGGCGATTGCCAGCGTGTTGGCACAATCCCATGCGGCGCACGAAATCATCGTCGTCGATGATGGCGAAGGCGCCGCCGATGCCGTGGGCCACATGCACCCCAGCACCAAAGTACTCGACAATTCAAGGCGCGGGCCAGTTGCCGCCCGCAACCTCGGGGTAATTGCCGCCACGGGTGATTGCATCGCCTTTCTTGATGATGACGACTGGTGGACGGATGGCAACTACCTCGCCAACGCCTCAAAGGCTTTCGATGCCGGTGCCGTCTTCAACTATGGCGATGGCGTCATGGCCTTTGAGGATGGCCGGCCTGAACTGGCTTTCGCCTTCCACGCCGATGCGCAGACATTGCTGCGCGATAACACCATCCTGATTTCGGCTGTCATCTACCGTCGCGATCTACATGCAGCCCTTGGTGTCTTCGATGAGAGCCTGCCGTTCTACTGGGACTGGGATTGGTACCTCCGGGTGGCGCGTGCCGGCCATGATCTCGTGCACATCGTGTCCCCCGTTGTGGCCATCCGCGTGCATCCCCAGAATATGTCCGGCGAATCGCTAGAGGCCCAGCGGCGCGCAAATCTCGACCAATTTGCCGCCAAGCACCAGCTGGTGGCCATCCCTTTGAAGAACCATCTCGACATTGCAACGCATGCGCCGGGCACGCCGCCCGCCTGACAAGTCACTCTATAAGCTATTGTTTTACATCGATTTAATGGTATGAAAATTCGTTAACAATGGGTTAATGCAGGATTTCAAGGGTTTTTCGCAGGTGCCTGTGGAAAAGACCATTAAAATATGGGTTTTCACGAATCGAAAGGTGGGTTAACGCTCTTCCCAGCCAAGCCGACAACAGGAGAAAAACATGGCTGACGAAAAAGTTAAAGTCGTGACCATCGCGCTTTCGAAGATCGCTGGTGAACTCGCCGAGAAGCACGAGATGTCGAAGAAGGCATCGGGTGAATTTCTGGGAGATTTCGTCGATCTCGTCGTGAAGAATCTCAAGAAGGGCCACAAGGTGCGTATCACCGGCCTCGGCATTC
This sequence comes from Hyphomicrobiales bacterium, assembly GCA_031363045.1. Classification (GTDB taxonomy): domain Bacteria; phylum Pseudomonadota; class Alphaproteobacteria; order Rhizobiales; family Aestuariivirgaceae; genus Aestuariivirga. Next base: position 4,894 of record JANLTS010000376.1, on the reverse strand, counting down.
TGCAGGTCAAGAAGCGCCTCGCCCGCATGGGCCGCAACCCGGCCACCGGCGAGCAGATCAAGATCAAGGCGTCGAAGAAGCTGGCCTTCCGCGCCGCCAAGGAAGTCAAGGACGCCATCTAGACGCTTGACGTCCACCGATGATTTCAATGGCCCCGCAGGCAACCGCGGGGCCATTTGCTTTTGATGAATTCTTTTCACCCGCCACGATGATTGCGGGGTCCGGGACCTCGCGCTAAACAGACGGGCGAAATCCCCATTCCATAAGGACAAACCCATGAAGACCCAGGCGCGCGTTGTGGTGATCGGCGGCGGTGTTGTCGGCTGTTCGGTGCTCTATCATCTCACCAAGGCGGGCTGGAAGGATGTGGTGCTGGTGGAGCGCGACATTCTCACCTCGGGCTCGACCTGGCATGCGGCAGGCGGTTTCCACACGCTGAACGGCGATCCGAATGTGGCGAAGCTTCAGGGCTACACCATCGGCCTCTATAATGAGCTGGAGAAGATTTCCGGCCAGGCCTGCGGGCTGCATCGCTCCGGCGGACTCATTCTCGCCGATACGCCGCAACGCATGGAATGGCTGAAGATGGCGCATGCCCGCGCCCGCTACCTCGGCCTCGAAACCGAGATCATCTCGATGGCCGAAGCCAAGAGGATGCATCCGCTGCTCGAAGAGAAATTCTTTGTCGGCGCGATGATCGACAAGGCCGACGGCAATCTCGATCCCGAAGGCACCACTCATGCCTATGCCAAGTCGGCGCGCATCGGCGGCGCCGAGATTTACCAGGATTGCAAGGTCGAGGAGTTGAAACCGCGCGCCGATGGCACCTGGGATGTGATCACCGCCAAAGGCAATATCCACGCCGAGCATGTGGTGAATTGCGGCGGCTTGTGGGCGCGCGAAGTCGGCCGCATGGTGGGCTTGGAACTCCCCGTTCTGGCGATGGAGCACATGTATCTCGTCACCGACGAGATGCCGGAGGTCGTCGCCTATAACAAGGAGCGCGGCCACGAGTTGCCGCACATCATCGATTTCAAATCCGAAATCTACATGCGCCAGGAACGCTCCGGCATGGTGCTCGGCACCTATGAGCAGGCTTGCGTTCCGTGGAGTCCGAAGAATACGCCGTGGCAATTCGGGCGTGAACTGCTGCAACCCGATCTCGACCGGATCGCGCCGAACCTCGAGCTTGGCTACAAACATTTCCCTGCATTGGCCAATGCTGGCATCAAGCGCGTCATCAACGGACCCTTCACGTTTACGCCCGATGGCAACCCGGTCGTCGGCCCGGTGCAGGGCTTGCGCAACTACTGGGTCGCCTGCGGCGTGATGGCGGGCTTCAGCCAGGGCGGTGGTGTTGGCCTGGCGCTATCACAATGGATGGTCAATGGCGATCCAGGCTTCGATGTCTGGGCGATGGATGTGGCGCGCTTCGGCGAATGGGCGACGCGCAGCTACACCAATGAAAAGGTGCGCGAGAATTATTCGCGGCGCTTCTCTATCCGCTTCCCCAACGAGGAACTTCCCGGCGCCCGCCCGCAACAGACAACCGCACTCTATGACATCATGCTGTCCCAAGGCGCGGTGATGGGCGACTCGTGGGGGCTCGAAACACCACTGTGGTTCGCGCCCAAGGGCGTTGAGCCCAAGGACATCGTGTCGTTCCGCCGCTCCAATGATTTTGCGCACGTCAAGGCCGAAGTCATGGGCACGCGGAATGGCGTGGGCGTCACCGAGATCGCCAACTTCGCCAAGTACCGTTTCACAGGCACAGGTGCCGAAGCCTTCCTGTCGCGGCTGATGACCAACAAAATGCCGAAGACCGGGCGCATCGTGTTGACGCCGATGCTGAACCCCAAGGGCAAGCTGATCGGCGACTTCACCATCGCCAAGGCCAGGGACGAGAGCTTCTACATGTGGGGTTCATCCCAAGCGCAGAAGTATCACATGCGCTGGTTCGAGCAGCACTTGCCCGCCGGTGGCACGGTGAATATCCATCGCTATGACATGGGTCTTGTCGGCCTCTCGATCGCCGGCCCCAAATCGCGCGATGTGCTGGCGAAACTCACGGACGAAGACGTGTCGAACGCCGCCTTCAAGTTCATGGATCATCGTTCCATGGACATCGGCAATTGCCCCGCGCTCATCAACCGCGTCACCTACACGGGGGACTTGGGCTACGAGATCTGGGTGGCGCCCGACTATCAGCGCCGCCTCTATCAGGAGATCATGAAGGCCGGTGCGGCACTGGGCATCGTCAACTTTGGCATGCGGGCGCTGCTCGCCATGCGGCTCGAGAAGAACTTCCCGACCTGGTACCGCGAGCTGCGGCCAATCTACGGCGGCTTCGAAGGCGGCATGGACCGCTTCATCGATCTCACCAAGAACGACTTCATCGGCCGCGACGCGGCGATGGAGGAGAAGCGCTCGGGCGGCACGCTGCGCCGCGTCTCGATGATCGTCGAGGCGGGTGATGCCGATGTGCTGGGCGACGAGCCGATCTGGCACAAGGGCAAGGTTGTCGGTTGGGTCACGTCGGGTGGCTTCGCGCATTACGTCAACAAGTCGATGGCCCAGGGCTATGTGCCGAAGGAATTGGCGGGTGATACTACGGCTGGGGCCTTCGAGATCGAAATCATCGGCGAAAACCGCAAGGCCACCATCATCACCGATCCGCCGTTTGATCCGGAAGGGAAAAGGATGCGAGGGTAGTCCGATATTGTCTTCGCCCCGCGCAAGCGGGGAGAAGAAAGGGGCCCAATGCGCATGCATTGGGATAGAAGAGGGGCATCCGGTCCCTCGTTCGCAAAGCGCGGTGGCCCCTCTCCTCCCCCAAACTTCGTTTGGGTCCCCTTCCTCTCCCCTCTAGTGAGGGGCGAGGACTTTTAGCAAAACTCCAGGCCTGCGTCGGTGATCACCTCCCAGATATTCAGCGCGAAGGTGCGGAGCACGTAAAGGTCGAAGTGGTTTTCGCTCACGCAATGGACGGTGACGGGTGTGTGATGAATGCCGGTCATGGCGAAGGTGCCGGGCGTGAAGATGCTGGCGTGGAAATCCAGCGGCATCAGTTTTGCCAGCACGTCGCGGGCCGGAACGCCGTCGAGCCTGATGCGGGTGCGGCCATGCGACAGTGGCGTCACGGCGCATTGGCCCTGAAGCCTGGCGGCAACATCGTCCGTGTCCGGAGCAATGATCCAGAATTGCGCCGGGCCGGTGCGCATGATGCTGCGGTTGTCATGTTCCGTCACTAAGCCAGCCTTCGCAGGCAATCCACCAACCACGGCGGTCAACTTGGCCTCAAACCCGTCATCGAGGCCCGCCACCTGCATCAGCGTGAAGCCGCGCGCTTCGGCGATCTCCAGAACATTGCTCTTGTAAGGCGTGGCCATAGCCAAGGCCGAGACGCGTTCAAGCATGGAGGCGCACTCCCTCGCGGTCGATGAAATGCGGCGACACGATTTTCAATTTCGCCTGCTCATTCTTCAGTGGGAAAGCGGCGACGATGTCCTCGCCCTCGTGTTTCAATCCGCCCTGATAGAGTCCAAGTGCTATGAATTTCTGCAGTTCCGTGGACCAGGTGACTGAGGTTATATAGCCCCGGCCATGACCTTTGATCTCATCCGACGCCGCAAAGAGAATGGACCCGCCACGCAATTTCTTTTCAGACTCCAGAAGTTCAAGCCCCACCAATGACCAGCGTTCGGGTGCCTGCAGGTTTTCGCGCTGGCGCAGTTCCCTCCCGATGAATGATTTTTCTTTTGCCGCCATTTTGCCCAGGCCCAGATCATCAAGCGTATTGCGGTGGTCAAGTTCAAGCCCTGCCACATGGCCTTTTTCAATGCGCAGCGACGCCAGTGCCTCAAGGCCATAGGGCTTGATGCCGAGGGGCTCGCCCACACGCAGGATATGTTCCCACAATGGAATCGCAAAATTCGCAGGGCAGTGGACTTCGTAGGCCAGCTCGCCGCTGAACGAGAGCCGCAGGATTCGCACCATTGTGCCGCCGAATGAAATGTCCATGACCCCCATGTAGGGTAAGTTTTCGTTGGAAACTTCGGCATCCGGGAATGCGCGTTGCAACACCTCGCGCGATTTGGGACCAGACACGGCCATGCCGCCCCATTCATCGGTCAGTGATGTCACATGGACTTTCATGTCAGGCCAGTGGCATTGCAGCAGGTATTCGAGCCAGCTCATCACTTCGCCCGCCTGGGCGGTTGTCGTGGTGAGGTAGAACCGGTTTTCGGAAATGCGCGAGGTGGTGCCGTCGTCCAGCACGACGCCATCGTCGTTCAACATCACGCCATAGCGGGCCTTGCCGACGGGCAATTTGGCAAAGCCGTTGACATAAACGCGGTTCAGGAATTCCGCAGCGTCTGGTCCCTGCACATCGATCTTGCCAAGTGTTGACACATCGGCAAGGCCAACGCCCTTGCGCACCAGTTGCATTTCCTTGACATAGGCTGTCTCGGGCGATGGTCCTGCCCAGTCATAGTACCAAGCGCGCATCCAAAGCCCCGCTTCGATGAATGTCGCACCGTGGCTTTCATGCCAATCATGCAGCGGTGACCTTCGGGTTGGACGGAAGTGGTGACCGATGCTGCGGCCCGCCAGCGCGCCAATGGTCATTGGCACATAGGGCGGACGGAAAGTTGTCGTCCCCGTCTCTTCGATCGAAAGCCCGCGCAGATCCGCCATCATGGCCAGCGCATTGATATTGGAAGTCTTGCCCTGATCGGTGCCCATGCCCAGCGTCGTGTAGCGCTTCAAATGCTCGACCGATTGGTAGCCTTCCTGATGGGCGACCTCGATATCCTTCGCCGTCACATCGGTCTGGAAATCGACGAAGGCCTTGCCCTTGCCTTGCTTGGGCGGCGTCCACACCGGCAGGATC